>CANQFS010000070.1 GCA_947599825.1 uncultured Clostridia bacterium | reverse complement strand
CAAGGTGAAAGAGAAATGGCAGCATATAATAAAACTTTAGGAAGATTCCAATTAACAGGAATTCCAGCTGCACCAAGAGGAGTGCCACAAATAGAAGTAACATTTGATATAGATGCAAATGGTATAGTACATGTATCTGCTAAAGATATGGCAACTGGAAATAGTCAAAATGTTTCAATAACAGCTTCAACAAACTTAACAGATGAAGATATTGAAAAAGCTGTAAAAGATGCAGAAGCACATGCTGAAGAAGATAAAAAGAGAAAAGAAGAAATTGAAGTTAAAAATAATGCTGAAAGCTTAATTTATAATAGTGAAAAAACATTAAATGAATTAGGAGATAAAATTAGTGGAGAAGAAAAAGCAAAAATTGAAACAGAAATTGAATCTACTAAAAAAGCATTAGAAACAAATAATACAGAACAAATAAAAGAAGCAACAGAAAAATTAACAAAAGTATTTTATGAAATGTCTGAACAACTATATAAAAATGCAAATGCAGCAAATACAGCAGCAGAAGGAACAGATCCAAATGCTGGAGCAAATGCAGAAGATGCTAATAATGGAAATGTTTATGATGCAGATTATAAAGTTGAAGAAGATAATAATGAAGAAAACAAATAAAACAAAAAAGGGAAAAGAGGATAACCTTTTTTTCCTTTTATATTAATTATTGAGGTAGAAAAATGTCTGAAAAAAATCTTACTATTTTAAAATAAATCAAATGCATATATAGAAAAACATAACATAAATATGAAAAGAAACTATGAAAAAGATAATAAAGAAAAATACAATAAAAAGACTTTTAGTAGGAGGAAAAAATGGCAGAAAAAAGAGATTATTATGAGGTCTTAGGTGTTAATAAAAATGCGACAGATGAAGAATTAAAAAAAGCTTATAGAAAGCTTGCTAAAAAATATCATCCAGATGCAAATCCAGATAACAAAAAAGAAGCAGAAGCTAAATTTAAAGAAGTTAATGAAGCATATGAAAATTTATCAGATCCTCAAAAGAGAAAAATGTATGATCAGTTTGGACATGATGGACCACAAGGCTTTGGAGGAGCAGGAGGACCATTTGGACAAGGAGGATATTATTCATATACAAGTTCAGGATTTGATGGATTTGGTGATTTTGGAGATTTAGGAGATATATTTTCATCATTTTTTGGAGGAGGATTTGGAGGAAGATCTTCTTCAAGACAATCAAGAGGTCCAAGAAAAGGTGCTGATTTAAATCTTAATATGGAAATATCTTTTGAAGAAGCATTTTTAGGAGTAGAAAAAGAAATTGTAATAAATAGAAATGAAAAATGTAATGTTTGTAATGGTACAGGAGCAAAACCTGGTACATCTGTTACTAAATGTACAGTTTGTAATGGTACAGGTCAAGTAAGACAAGTACAAAATACAATTTTAGGTCAAGTTCAAACAACTAAAACTTGTAGTAATTGTCATGGAACTGGTGAAGTTATAAAAGAAGTTTGTGAAAATTGTAAAGGAAAAGGATATGTAAGAAAACAACCTAAAATAAAGGTTAAAATACCAGCAGGTATAGATAATAATCAAACAGTAGTATTAAGAGAAGAAGGAGAACCTGGAGAAAAGGGTGGACCAAAGGGAGATTTATATATAACAATCAGAATAAGGAAAAATAGTATATTTACTAGAAATGGTAGTACTGTTCTTTGTGATATACCAATTACAATAACACAAGCAACTTTAGGAGCAGAACTTGAAATACCAATGGTAGATGGAACTAAAGAAAAATATAAAATACCAGAAGGAACTCAAACTGGAACCAAATTTACTATAAGAAATAAAGGATTTAAATCTGTTAATTCAAATATACAAGGAAATTTTGTATTTACTGTAATAGTTCAAACTCCAAAAAAATTATCAAAAGAACAAAGAGATTTATTGTTAGAACTTGCTAAGACAATGAATGAACAACCTCCAGTTAAGAAAAAAGGAATATTTGGATAAATTTATAATAAAAGTAATAATGTAAAAAAATCGAAATATATATTATATAGAATATTTTGAGAGGAGATTTTTATATGAAAAAAATTTTTACATTATTACTTGTTTTTTTGTTTGCTTTTACAATAAATGTATATGCTGCAGGTGAATTCTCTTTTGATATAACATATGATGGAGACATTATAAAAGACCAAGAAAAATCAGCAACAGTAGTATTAGAAGGAACAGAGGCACCAGTGCATAATAAAGTTAGAATAAAAGTAGACATATCTGGACCTGGAACTCCAACTATTTATGCATATGATTCAAACCAAACAAAAATTGATATAGCAGAAGTAGGATATTGGGGACCAGAGGAAGGATTTAAAGTAGAAGGAACTTTTGAAAACGAAACTCCTATACAAGCTACTTTCCCAGAAGCAGGAGATTATACAATAACATTATCTTTGTTAGATCTTGAAAATGAAAATGAAGTTCTTACAACTGAAGAATTTGAGATAACAGTAGAAGATAATGTTGTTGATAATGACGAAAATAATGATACTAATGAAGAAAATATAACAGAAATTCCAAAGACAGGAACATCTATAGGTGAATATGCAATAATGTGTGCAGTAGTATTTGCAATATGCTATGTTGGATATTTCATATATAAAAGAAAAGTGTAAATTTATTAAATAAAAACAATTAAATAATATTAGACATACACATTTGTAATATATAAAGAATATTTATATGTTATAAGTGTGTATTTTGTTTAGAAGTGGTGATATATTGAAAAGTAAAATAATTGTTTTTAATAAGAAAAATAGAATGAAGTTATTTATTTTAGTAGCTATAATATTTATTGGAATTATAGTATATATAATACATGAGACCAAAGATGATTATCAAAATTATACTGAATATGTAAAAAAGACAAATATTAGTCAAACTGAAAATATAAAAGATATAGATGAAATAAAAAATGAAATTGGAAAAAATATAATAGAAGTAGAAGAATATAGTTGTATGCCAAGAGAAATAAAACAAAATAAAGTAATAGG
>CANQFS010000069.1 GCA_947599825.1 uncultured Clostridia bacterium | reverse complement strand
GCTTTAGCTAATTTTCTAAGTGCATTATCTTCAATATATTGTTGAGCTGGCTTTTTAGTATTAAATTTAAAGACAAAATCATTATCCGATTGGTTTGTTTCTTCATATTTCTTTTTCAAGAGGTTACAAATTTTATTATCAATTTTTAATCTTCTCATTGTTGAATTGCTTTTATTTATAACAAGCCGAGTTCCATACATAAAATATTTTAAAAATATAATTTGATTTTCAAAATCAACTCTATCCCAAGTTAATCCTAATAATTCGGGAATACTTGCTCCTGTTGATAATGAAATGTATATTATAGGATAAACAAGCGGATATTTTTCTTTGCCTAATTTTAAAAATTGTTTAATTTGTTCATCTGTCATTAAATTCATATCAAGAGCATAAGCGTTTTTGGGATTTTTTTCTTTTCTTATTGCAAGGTTATTTGTTTCGGGACAAATATACCTGATAATCCTTTGCAATAAGTTAACAAACGTATTTACTGATGCTAATTGATATCCGTTATCAAATTTACTCTGCTTATATTGGCCAATTACTTTGTTTGTTATTTCTTTTATTGTAAAGTTTCTAAAATATTCTTCCAAATGATTTTTATAATTTGTATTATCATGCATTAATCTTTCCAATTTGTTTTCATATTTTAATGAAGCCAGATACAATTCTGCTGCTCTTGTAAATGACATATTAAGCGGTTCTCTAACCCCGTCAGGTAAAAGCATCACATTAAATCTTGGCTTATTTATATTATTTCTAAAATATTCAATCTGTTCATTTGTAAACTCGGTTCTAATTTTTTTTAAGAATAAAGTTGTTGAAAAAGCATAAGGTTGTTGCATTTTTTGTTCTGATTGCAGTTGTTTTTGTGCTCTATATATCGCTTCTGTTGCCGATAATTTTTCTTTTGTCAGGTAGTACTTTTTAAAATAGTTGTAAACTTCCTCAGGTAAAGAACTCTCTGAAAAACTATGATAATTCGGCAAAATTCCCTTAAAACCGTATTTCTCATACTTTGAACGAATTTTAGTAAATGTAGAATATATAACAGGTTTATATTCCGAAGTTTGATTATAAAATTCAATAACGGATTTAAGATTATTTTTTCCTACTTGATTTGTTATGTTTAATATTTCAACATAAGACCTTATTCTTTTTTGCACTTCTTCGTTCAAAGATAAAAAAATATCATATCCATCCTCTTCTTCAATAACAATAGGTTTAACTTCTGGCTTTAATTCATTATCTATTTGAGTTTTAACATCTTTTTGGTTATTAAAGAAATAATTATTTCCATTTTGTATGATTATTTTCTTTTTTAATAATTCAGACAATACGGTTTTTACTTCCTCTTCAGATAATTCAGAAATAGTAATTAATTCATCAAGATTAAATTTATCCAATCTTCTTGCAATTTTTATAATTAAATCTTTATTTTTCAATGGTTAATCCTTTCACTTGTTTTGTATCTATTTTTAGTAATCCGTTTGTTTTTGCCAAGTTTTCAAGTAATGCAATACCTTTAATAATCTGCCGAAACCGATTTTTCTTTTCAAAAAAGATTTCTCTTGCTTCATCAGATATTTTTATTTCGGATAATTCTTCCACAATAACTTCAACATCTTCCTTTGAAAAAGGTTTAAACTCTAAAATTTCAGAGATTCTGTCATACAAATGTCTATATTTACCAAGTTTTGTTTTTGATTCCTGCATTCCAATTAAAACTACGGGAGCTCCTGTTAAATCGTGCAAATCTCTTAAGGTCTCAACTATTTTCATACGATTAATTAAATAATCAACTTCATCAATTATTATGACTTGCGGTTTTAGTCTTAAATGCGAGATACATTGTTCTATAAGATCAGCCATTTTTCTTGAAGGTGATTCGCCAAGTTCATAAACTATTTTTTCCAAAAGCCATTTGTTTGTCATTTTATTTTGTGCTCTTACATAAACGGCCTCATTTTTAGTAGCCCACCATACGGCAGTTTGAGTTTTCCCAAGCCCGGGATCTCCATATACTAACCCCATTTTTGGAACTTCATTTGATTTGTCTATAAGATTATTCATTAATCCTATAAATCTTTTGACATTATGAGTTTTCACAAATAATTTACGCATTAAACACCTCTAAATTATCTTCATCAGCATATATTTGTTCGTATTCATCCGTAGATTTATATTCTTTAATCCAATTTTTTTCAGCGTTTGTAAGTTTTTCTTGTTTTATAAGATATTCATATTTTTCAAATCTTGTTCGAAAACAACCGCTAAAATTATTTGCTTGCTCTTCAGTTTGTACTTCTAAACTAAATTGCCTTAATTCATCTTCTTCCTGTTTCTCAGGCAAATCCATTGTCAATAACGGTGTATAGACTTGATTTCTTTTGAGATGATTTATATATTCCTGCTCTGTTCTTTTTTCTAATCGTTTTTTCATTTTGGTTTTTTGTTTTAAATCTTCGATATCTTTTGCTTCGCCCAAGTAATTTGCTAACGGATGAATCGGCTCTACTCTTTTTGCGGTGCAGATAAACTCGCCATTTAATTTGTAAACTTTAATTGAACTTAAATTAAACAAACTGTACTTAATAATTACCTGTTTTTTATATCCGAACAAAGACTCATCATAATAATTGTTTTTTAGGAATAATATTCCGTTTCTATAAATTTTCTTGATAGTTTGAGCCATCATAAGGTCATCTAAAGTGTCAGTATTAACACCAACTCCTTTTCCGTTTTCAAGAACGTCTCCTATTGTTTTTCTTTCTATATGAGGGCAAATTTGGGAGTAATGATATTTTTCTAACCAAATTTTTAAAACATTCACAACTTGCTCTATTGTCGGAATATTGGCTTTAAATAATGATTTGTGCAATTTTTCATTTCTTTTTAATTGAGCAGGTTTTTTAATTATGCTTGTTCCTGTATATGATGGGATTAAAACCTCAAAACTGTCTTGCAGCTCTCTAAATACCCTTTCAATAGGTTTAGCTTTTGCGTTATATGGTTTTGCATATACAGGTTGAATCCCAAGATTTGTAAATAAACCTGTTAAGCCGTTTTCAATAAAGTATTTTGCCTTAAACGCTTTACCGTTATCTTGATAAACAAATTTTGGCACTTTACCTAAATTTATTATTGAATTTCTTAATGCACTGGCTATGCATTGAGTATTTTCTTCAAGCATTACTTCAAATCCGACAAGACCTCCTGATTTCCATTCTTGGTATGCGACTAAAGTCGGTCTTACAGGATTTCCGGTATAAGGATGTTTTACGAAGAATGCCAATTTATGACCATCCCCTATAATTACATCTCC
>CANQFS010000068.1 GCA_947599825.1 uncultured Clostridia bacterium | reverse complement strand
ATTGCAAAAACTATAAATGGTCAAGATACTTATAAGAAGATAGTTGAATTAAAGCCAGAAATGGTATTTGCAAAATATGATATGTCAGATATGAGTAGTATTGATATAATGGAAAAATCAAAACAAGTATTGAAAGATGAAATTCCTGTATTTAATTTTTTTGCAAAGGAAATGCCTATGTCAGAAATCGAAAAAGGTTATGATATAGTTGGTAAAAAATTAAATGCTTGGATGGAGGAAAACGATTTAGACAGTATAACAAATGTACTAAAGGAATATAAGGAATACAAAGAATTTAAAAATATGTAAAAAAATAAAAATCAAGAGATATGATTTTAGTAAACAATCTAAAAGAATATTTCTTGATTTTTTTCTGCATGAATATATGAAACGACAATCTCTAAAAATGTTTTAGGACTAATATTTCTATCTGGCTCAAACATTTTAACAACAGGATGTGTCTTTAATTTATCTCTGGAATTATTAAGGTAATGTAAAGAATTTCTAATTGCTGTTCGTATAGCTTCTGTATCCATACCTTTATGTTTATAAGATAATATAGAAAGAACAGAATCAAAATTTGTGAGTAGGTATGGGTAATTGTAACATTCTATGATAGCCTCTTTTAATATTTCTGATGGGTAAGAGCCAATTATTATTCTCATGCTATAAAGCAATTTATTTAAGTAATCTTCTGTAAGTTCACAATAATTATTTTCATCTCTAATTTTCTCAACGGCATCAGCCATTTTTTCTAAATTTAAAGGTTTATAAAAAAATCCATAAATTTTTTCAGTATTGACAAAAGCAAGTTGTTCTCTTTCATTATTGACAGTCAAAATGATATTACTAATTTTTCTTTCATTTACAGTAGTTGATAGCCTATCAACTATTTCAGTAGATTTTATATCACTAAAATGAGAATTTAAAATCAATATATCAGCTTTCATTTTATTGTATTTGTTCAATGTATCAATACCAGTATTAGAGCCTATTGGTCGAATTTTTTGATCATAGTCTGTGAGGTACTGACAACATTTAGTAACTTGTTCAACATTCTCATCAGCAACAAGAACTTTTAACATTACTATGCAACCTCCATACTTATCAAATACGAGGTTATTATATCACAAAAATTATGTCAACACAATAGAAAAGTCTAAATTTATTCAAGAAAATTTCGACAAAATTCGTCAAAATTCAATAAAGAAATTAACCGTTTTCTCCCGTTATTTTCCGTTTTTTCCTGTTATTCACTAATTTCCTCCGTTTTCAACACAAAAATCAAATATCGAATTATAATGCTCCTAACTTAAATCGAAGTCTAAAAAGTAGTTGTACCAAAGATTTGAAAGTACATAAGATAATTTCAATTACATATTTTAGACTCTGATATAGTTGAATTTTTATTAAAAGACTTTTTAGAACTTGTTTAAGTAATACAAAATAAAGGAGCTTTTGTATGTACTGGGATTATAACAAGCTAAAAAGTAATTTAAAACTCATCTTTTTATGCCTAGAACAACTATGCCCAGTCATTCAAATCAAGTATGCAGTATTGCACTGTGTACTTGATTTTTTTTGCCTTTATAATTGCCTAATATATTTTGACGGCTGTAATAGCCCACCAAATCCGTTCGATTTTAAAAATTTGAAATTGAATGGAGGAAGTGAAATGGAAGATAAGGCAAAATGCTTTATTAGAATTGCAAAAGGAATATTTGAAGAAATTACTTATAAAGAATTGAAAGAAAGAAGAAAGACAATAAGTGAATACAACGATAAAAAGTTTATACCTATACAGGGAATGTTATTAGAAGTAACAGATAGAGAATATAAAGATTTTTACAAATCTGTAGAAAGACATAAATATATAACAAATGAATCAAGAAGATTTAGGTTTATATCTACAAATGAAATGGCAAAAGATGATGAAGATAATGAAATCAGAGGAGCAGATATACTTCCAGATGAAAATGTTGATATTGATTTTGAAGTAGCAAGAAAAATTGAAGTAGAGCAACTTAAAGAGGCTTTACTAAAATTAAATGATGATGAATATAAACTGATACGAGCATTATTTTTTGAAGAAAAAACATTACGAGAATATGCCGAAATAGTAGGAAAACACTATACTACGATTTACACAAACAGAAATAAAATTTTAGAAAAATTGAAAAAATTTTTAAAAATTTAAAATTTTTATCCTACAAACCCCCTTTTTTTTCCTTTCAAGGAGTGAGGGGGTTTTTAAATTTACCCTCCAAAAAGCACTTTGAAAATTAAATAATTCATTAGATACACCGTTAAATGGAGCTAGTTTAAAGTGGATGCAGAACCACTACTTAAATATTAGGTAGCACCTAATAAGGCGAAGATGTTTAATGGAATGATACTTTTGTATAGTCAATAGCTCGAGCGTGATAAAACCGTCGCAAGCAATGAGTACAAGTCTGTAAAGCAGGCAGGTGAAATTCCTATGTAGCGATTTAGCAAATTGCAGTCTAATGGATATGAGGAGAGAGAAAAGTAATAAACAAACTGATATAAAAGGGCTATCTTCCAGTAAGGTAGCCCAAGTATATATAAAAATAGGAGATGATGAATAGTGGATATAGATAGAATTTCAATGACAGCACTTTTAATACTTATGATTATTGGATTTGTTATAGCCTTTGGAACATATTTAATGATTGTTAGTGAAAATATGAATAAGACTGATGAAGAAAGAAGATTAGAAGATGAAGAACAAATGGAATACTTAAAAAATTATAAAAGAAAAGGTGGGAAACATGGAAAAAATAAATAGAGGAGATTTATATTATGCAGATCTCAATGAACAAAGTGTAGGAAGTGAACAAGCTGGAATAAGACCAGTTGTAATATTACAAAATAATATAGGCAATTATTATAGTCCAACAGTTATAATTGCACCAATTACAAGTAGAGAATTTGAAAAAACACAACTTCCAACTCATGTATATTTACAAGCAAGTAAAGAAAGATTGCCTAAAAACTCTATAATATTAACAGAACAAGTTAGAGTTATAGATAGAATAAGATTAAAGAATTTTATTGGAGTTTTAGATATTACTGAACTAAAAGCAGTAGATAAAGCTCTAATTATTGCATTAGGAATTAAAAATAAAGAAATAGAAATAAATGAAGAATCTTTAAAAAAATTATATAAGACAGAATACTTAACGAGAAAACAAATAGCATCTTATGGAATTGTAACAAAAGAATATTTGAAAAATGCTGGAAATATAGAAATTACAAATAAATTATTTGGAGATTATATGCTAACATTAATGGATTTATTTAAACCAGATGAAATTGAAAAA
>CANQFS010000067.1 GCA_947599825.1 uncultured Clostridia bacterium | reverse complement strand
CATAATGTAGGATTAGACTATGTATCTTGCTCACCATTTAGAGTTCCAATCGCAAGACTAGCTGCTGCACAAGCTGCAATCAAAAATCCTAGAAAATAATTAAATTGAACAGGAGGGACGTTCTCCTTTGTTCCAAAATGGAACACTGGGGACACCCCTTCTTTTTTTGATAAAAAATTGCCATTTGGGACAGGCCTTTGTTTTTACTTATACTAACTTAGTAGCTTTTTAATATATTATTTTATTTATAAAAAGTAGTTTTAATATATTATTTTATTTTATTTATAAAAAGCAGTTTTAGTATATTATTTTATTTTTCAAACAGTATTTTTTATTTATCATTTTATTCAATGCAGTATTTTTTATCTATTATTTTATTTAATACAGGTCTTAATCTATTTTTTATTTTGAAATAAAAAGTTTCATTTAATGTCATAAAAATGTAACACAAAAGTAAAGAAATAGTAATACACTTTTTTACGTTTCATGCTATAATATAAAAGTATTTGCTATAATTGAAAATTGTAAAAAGCATTTATTAAAAAGGTGAAAAAAATGAACGAAGAAGAGAAGAAAATAACAGAAACAAATGAAATTGAAGAAGTAAGTAAAACAAGAAAAGAAGAATTTGACAGTATTTTAGAAAAAATAAAGAAAATGTCAGATGCTATTAGCTTACATGAAGATGTTAAAAATGCTGTATCAAAAGAAGAAGTAGATAACAATTATTTAAGTTATGTTGAAAATTCTTTAGAAGATAAGCTTTTTAATGATGCCAAATTTGATAAAATAAAATCAAAAGTATTATTAGAAGTGGTATGTCCATATTTAACTGAAATTGAAAATTTTGAAACAGCAAAGTTAGAAATTGTAGATGTTGGAAGTCACATAGAAGAACAAGAAAAATATATAGACAAAATTTGTGTATATGATGGAAAATTTCTATGCTTATTTGGCATAAATGAAATAAATCCTGAAAACGTTATAAAATATGAACCTAGAAAATTTAGCCGTGTTGATATGATTCAAGCAATTTGCGAAAAATTAGAAGAAGGCAAAACAGTTCAAATGGAACAATATGATGAATATTATGTGGTAACTGATGAAAATAGTCTAAAAGTTTTCTCAGAAAGAAAAGTAACAGCATTACTAAAAATAGAAGAAACCATATTCGACAAAATGAAAAATAAACTACTTTCTATTTTCAATAAAAAAGCATTTACCAAGAAAAAATATTTACCTAATATAGAATTAGTTTATGACACGAATCCAAACCGTTTCAAAACTTTTGAACATAAAAGTAAAATAGATGCAAAATCAAGAATGAAAGTATTATTAAATAAAGAAAGAGAAATAACAAGAAGCACGAATTCATAGAGTCGTGTTTTTCTTTTGCTTTTATTAAATAAAAATCTCAATGAGAAATTTTAACTTTTATTGAAAAAACTAAAATTCCTTGATATAATTTAACTACAAAAATGAAAAGGATTGATTTTATAAATGGAAAATAATAAGTTTGAAACAATTTCTAATCTTTTTGAAGGAAAAGAAATAAGAAGTGTTTGGAATCAAGAAAAAGAAGAATATTTTTTTAGTGTTGTTGATGTTATTAGTGCTTTAACTGATAGTAAAGAACCAAGAAAATATTGGTCAGTATTAAAAAATAGATTAAAAAAAGAAGGTAGTGAACTGACTACAAAATGTAGTCAGTTGAAAATGATGGCACCAGATGGAAAAATGAGAATTAGAGATGTATTAGATACAAAAGGAATCTTAAGACTAATAGAATCTGTGCCTAGTCAAAAAGCAGAGCCTTTTAAATTATGGCTTGCCAATTTAGGAAGTGAAAGAATAGATGAAGTATTTAATCCAGAACTTGCTGTAACAAGAGCAGTTGAATATTATAGAAGCCGTGGATATGATGATAAATGAATACTTACAAATGAAATATATCAAGAATGGTCTGGAATGAAAGCTTCACAATACAAAGAGTACAAAGGACTTAGAAAAGAGTCCTTAAGAGATAATATGACTGATATTGAAGTAGCATTAACAGATTTAGGAGAAATTGCAACAAGAGAACTTGTAAAAGAGCATAAACCTTATGGGTTAAAAGAGAATAGAGAAATGGCAAAACGTGGTGGAAGAATTGCCAAAAATACACGTGATAATTTAGAAAAAGAATTAGGCAGAACAGTTATTAGTAAAGAAAATGCATTAAATTATAAATATTTAGATGATAGTAAACTAGATAAAAATAGATTAGATAAAGGAAAAAAATAATAATCTCAAATAATATGCAACTAATAGTTGTCAATTTTGCTAGTTTGAATTGGTAGAAAAATTATATTATAGTTATATAATCTTTTTACTAAATAGAAAAGAGGTGTTTTTAATGGAAATAAAAGATAAAATTAAACAATTAAGAAAAAATAAAAATTTATCGCAAGAAAGATTGGCAGAAGAATTAAATATATCAAGACAAGCTGTTACTAAATGGGAAAGTGGAGAAACAATGCCAGACATTGATAATTTAATTCAAATAAGTGATATATTTAATATTTCTCTTGATAGATTGCTGAAAGATGATAATTGTGTAGACAATTTGAATAACAATTATAATTATAAATCAAATGAAGTCATAGAATTTTTAATAAATGCAAAAAAAATACTTATGCTGGAAATAATCCTATTGAGCAAGTTTCTACTAGACCTAAATCACATGATTTAAAATATGAAGATGGAAAATATAAATATATAGATACATATTTAGGCGGAGAAAGGTTTATTGGAGAAGAAGCAGTATTTATTGATAATGAACCAGTTTGGGCGATGAATTATAATGGAATAGAAATAAATGAAAAATTTTCTAGTTCATTTCTAAAAAAAGCTTTATTAACTGTAAATCCAGAATTGCCATATAGAGGGCAAAGAAAATTCCAAGATGGTGACTATGTATATACTTGTGAAGTAACTGGAAAATTTGAGTATTTTTCAGGAAAGGAAATAATATATTTCCAAAATGAAAAAGTATATGAATGTAGTTTTTCTGGAGGAATAATAAAATAATTTCCACATTCTCTTTACGAAAATCTAGAAATGTTTTATAATAGAAAAGTAACTTAATATAACGTGTTTCTTAAAATGGAGGTAACAACAAAATGGAAAAGGAAAAGAAAAGAAGAATCAGAACCTTAACTACCAGAAACCTGCAGGAATCAATGAAAAACGGAGGTTGCGGCGAATGCCAAACTTCCTGCCAGTCAGCCTGCAAAACCTCATGCACAGTGGGTAACCAGACCTGTGAGAAGATTAAATAAGGGAAAAATAGTTCAAAAAATGCAAATTAGCAAAGACTAAAATAGAACTAAAAACCTACTTTTTTTCTTCTCAGAAAAAACACAGAAACATCAAAAAAAAGCCGTAGAATTACGGCTTTTTTTGCAGACTGTTGACAAAGTATATAAAAATATTTTGCTCAACAGTCTTTTCTTTTTTATAAAAATGTATTAAAATATACT
>CANQFS010000066.1 GCA_947599825.1 uncultured Clostridia bacterium | reverse complement strand
GTAATATTACTGTTAATAAGTATTTTGCTTATTAGCAGTTATTTTATTTTTAGGGAATTAAAGCAAAATAAAGAACAAGAAGAAACCTTTGATGAACTTATAGAAATTGTAGAAGATACAAGTGAAGAAAAAAAACAAGATGAAATAAATTTAAAATCATTATATGAAATTAATAATGACATTATTGGTTGGGTAAAAATAGAAAACACTAGCTTGAATTATCCAGTAATGAAGTCAAAAGTGAAAAACTTTTATTTGAGAAAAGATTTTTATAAAAAATATTCATCTTATGGAACACCATTTTTAGCAGAACAATGTGATATATACCAAAGTGATAATTTAATAATATATGGTCATCACATGGGAAATCGTAAAATGTTTGGTTGTTTAGAAGATTATAAATCAAAAGAATTTTATGAAAAAAATAAAATAATAGATTTTTATACTTTAAATGAAGATAACACAATAAAAACAAGTTATGAAATTTTTGCAGTATTTAGAACAGTTGCTTATACTTCTAATGGCTTTAAATATTATAACTATATCAATTTTAACAATGAAAATGAGTTCAATTCTTTTATAGATAAAGTTCAAGATATATCAATGTATAAAACAAATATAACCCCAAAATATGGAGATAAATTGATTACACTTTCTACTTGTTCATACCATACAAAAAATGGAAGATTAGTTGTTATAGCAGTAAAAAATTAACTAATTGGAGGTGGAAAAATTGTGGCAGATATAAAAGTAAAAGAAAGCAAAAAAGGAACAATAAAAACACTAAATAAGGCAGTTGTTGGAACAGAAAAAATCAAAAATGGAGTAGTACAAACAAAAGATAAAATAAAAGAAGAAACAATGCAAGAAGAAAATACTTCTGGTACAAATTATGCAATAGATAAGGTATCTAACGAAATAACAAATACTCCTAATAATTTGAAAAGAGTAAATAGAATAAACACTTATGGAAAAGAAAAGTATATTGAAACAAAAGAAAATATAAACAAAGCAAGAGAAAAAATAAAATATGCTAAAAAAAGAAATAATGCAAAGAAAATAGTAAAAAATATGATGAATAACTCAAACAAAGTAAAAAGTTCAATAAAAACAGCAGAACAAACAAGTAAAAATGCAATAAAAACGGCAGAAAGAACTGGAAAAAATGTAAAAGTGGCTACAAAACAAGCAGTAAAAGCAAGTCAAAAAGCAGTACAATTAGCAAAAGAAACAGCAAAGAAAACAGCCAAAGGAATAAAAGTAGCAGTAAAAGCATCAGTATCAGCAATAAAAGCAATTATTGCAGGAACAAAAGCATTAATCGCAGCGATTATGGCTGGAGGTTGGATAGTAATAGTAATCGTAGTTATCATTTGTTTAATTGCTATGCTTTGTAGTTCTATTTTTGGAATATTCTTTTCAAGTGAAGATGTAGGAAGTACGATAACTGTTGATGGAGTGCAGCAACCTGTAACAATGACAAATGTAATTGCAGATCTTAATAAAGAATTTATAAATAAGATTACAACTATACAACAAGAAAATCAGCATGATGAGTACGATATTTCTTCTAGTAGAGCAAGTTGGAAAGATATTCTAGCAGTATATACAGTAAAGATAAGTGGTGGAAATAATCAAGCAGAAGTTATGACTTTAGATGATAATAAGGTAAAAACTTTAAAAGAAATATTTTGGGCTATGAATGAAGTGAACTTTACTAAAGATGAGGAATCTCACGAAGAAATACGAATAGGCTTGACAAAGACAGAACATATAACAGTAACATATACAAAATTGCATATTACAATTACAGGTAAAACGGCAAATGAAATGGCAGATGCTTATAATTTTAGTCAAGAACAAAGAGAACAACTAGCAGAGTTATTAAAAGAAGATTATGCAAGTATGTGGACAAGTCTAATATATGGATCTGGAGGAAATAGTGATATAGTAGAAGTCGCTCTTTCACAAGTAGGAAATGTTGGAGGACAGCCTTATTGGAGTTGGTATGGTTTTGAATCAAGAGTTGAATGGTGTGCAACTTTTGTTTCGTGGTGTGCTAATGAGTGTGGATATATTGAGAAAGGAATTATACCTAAATTTGCAAGTTGTCAGTACGAGGGTGTTGACTGGTTTAAGGCTTGTGGTTTATGGCAAGATGGAGGTTATATACCTAAAGCAGGCGACATTATATTTTTTGACTGGGCAGATAAACATGATGGAGTTTCTGATCATGTTGGAATTGTAGAAAGAGTTGAAAATGGTAGAGTTTATACTATTGAGGGAAATTCTAGTGATAGTTGTAAACAGAGAGATTATGACATAAATAGTACAGAAATACAGGGATATGGAACTCCAATGTATTAAGTTGCAAAAAATGTAATTTTAGTGTATAAATAAGTAAGAAAGGACAATAAGATGAAGTATAAAATTTTTGATGTAGTTATATTAAGAGATAATAATAAAGCAGTTGTTTTAAATATGCAAGATAAGAATAAATATTTTTGTGAAATAGTAAATGAAAATGGACAAACAATAGATAAAAGAATAATAACAGAAGATGAAATTAAAGAGCCATATCATTTGAAATAAAGCAAATTTATATAAAGGGTACTAACTAAATCTAGTTAGTATCTTTTTTTGTTAATAAAATTATGAAAGGAACATGAAATTTGAAAAATAAAAAGAATATTTATATAGTAATAACACTAATAATTATAATTTTTCTTATCTTAATTCATATAAGTAACAGAAAAGAAAATAAAACAGAAAATAATATTAACGAAATTGCAGAAGAACAAAATACAATTATAGAAAATAATGCAGAACAAAATGAGAATATTATACAAAATGAAATTGTTGAATCAAGTGAAAAAAATAATAATCAAGTAGTAAAGGATGAGCAAACTAAAAATCAATCTAATACTAGCAATAAACAAGAAGAAAGCAAGCCAAATATTCAAAGTGAAAAGGTATCATCTACATTTGATGAAAATGCTTTTATAGATGGACATTTAAAAGAATATCCTGGATTTGGAGAACAATATGCTACTTTAAAAATAGGTAAAATAGGAGTAAATGCTCCTATTTTTTTTGGAGCAACAGATGAAACAATTTTAAAAGGAGTTGGTCATGATAGTGGATCATATTTTTCTGGAGAAAATGGTACAATTATAATGTGTGAACACAATTATATGAATAATTTTAAGAGGTTAGGAGAACTTACAAATGGAGATATAGTAGAAGTTCAAACAAACTATGGAGATTTTTATTACAAGATATATGATGAACAAATTGTGCTAGAAACAGAAAAAAACAAATTGCCAATACAACATAATGAAGAAATATTAATGCTTTATACTTGCTATCCATCAAACAACACAAGCCACACTCCATATAGATATGTAATTTATGCTAAAAAGATATAATATAAAAACTAGGTATCTACCAGAGATGGTGGGTATCTAGTTTTATTTTTTTGACAAAATTTGGAGAAAATAAGACAAAAAAATAAAAATATGCTATAATAATTTTTGGAAGATTGGAAGTGGGAAGATGACAGATGCTTTTGTAATTAATTATATAAACAAAAAATTAGAAGAAAGTACAGATGAGAACTTTATTAGATATACTTTCTACGAATTAAGAGTAAAAAATAATTTAAGTGAAAAAGATTTAGAAAGATTTTTTAAGATAAATAAAGATTATTTTGAAAATAAAGAATATAAAGTGTATTTTACAGGAGCAAAATTTCAATATAAAAATGCAAATATGACAGTACAGCCAAATGAACTAATGATAGCAATAAAAGAGAAAGAATAAGGAGATAGGAGAATGGGATTATTTAATGACGATAAGGAACTAGAACTTTTAAAAAATGCAGGTGTAGAAGTTGAAAAGAATAAAGAATATACAATGGAAGAAAGAAAAAATATTTGTATGCAAGTATC
>CANQFS010000065.1 GCA_947599825.1 uncultured Clostridia bacterium | reverse complement strand
AAAAAATTAAAATTAATTTTAATGTATAGAAAAATTGAAATTAATTTTTAATGTATAAAAAAATTAAAATTAATTTTTAATGTATAGAAAAATTAAAATAAAATTTTAAGATACAAAAAATGTTTGAAAGAATAATTACAATTTCAATAGAAAAATTAGCTAAGAAAGGAGAAATTCGTATAATAAATATACGAAGAAAATAGTAAAAATGAAAGAAATATTTGCAGATTTACACGTTCATATAGGAAGGTCAGAACAAGGAAAACCAATAAAAATAACAGCAGCAAGGTCGCTTAATTTTGCTAACATTGCCAAAGAATGTTACGAAAGAAAAGGAATTAGCGTAGTTGGCATTATAGATTGCGCTTCTCCTTATGTAATAGAAGATATAGAAAATTTCTTAAAAACAGGAGAAGCCTATGAAATAAAAGATGGCGGAATTGTATATAAAGACCAAGTTTGCATTCTACTAGGAAGTGAAGTAGAAACTACAGAAATAGGAAGAAATGGGCATAAAGGTGCTGCACACAATTTGTGCTTTTTTCCACATTTAAAAGACATAAAAGACTTTTCAAATGAAATGAGTCATCATATAAAAAATATTACACTAAGTACACAAAAATCAGATTTATCTGGCTATGAACTAATAGATATAGTAGAAAAATACAATGGAATTTTAATTCCAGCGCACATATTTACACCACATAAAAGTTACTATGGAAACTGTGTAGATAGATTAGGAGAAATCTTCCATGAAAAATTAGAAAAAATATTTGCAGTCGAATTAGGCTTAAGTGCAGATACATTCTTAGCAGATACAATATCAGAACTAGAAAACAAAACATTCCTTACAAATTCCGATGCACACTCACTTCCAAAAATAGCAAGAGAATATAATAAAATTCAAATAGAAGACCTTTCATTTAAAGAAATAGTAAAAGCCTTAAAAGGAGAAGAAGGAAGGAAAATAGTAACAAACTATGGTTTAGATCCAAAACTTGGTAAATACCATAGAACTTACTGTGATGACTGCGAATCTACTATTGAAACAAAACAGCCAGTAACAATTTGTCCAAAATGTGGTAGTACAAACGTTACCTTTGGAGTCTTTGACAGAATAGAACTAATAAAAGACAAAAAAGAAACCAAAAGTCCAAAAACAAGACCACCATATATATACCAAGTGCCACTTCAATTTGTACCGGGAGTAGGAAGTAAGCAAATTGAAAAATTATTAGAACACTTCGGAACAGAAATGACCATTTTACATAAGCTTTCAAAAGACGACATAGAAGCCGTAGTGGGCGAAAAAATAGCAAACAAAATAATAGAGGCAAGAGAAGGAAAAGCCCAAATAGAAGTAGGAGGCGGAGGCGTTTACGGAAAGGTTAAATAAAAAAGCAAGCCTTAGATTTTATAATAAATGGAAATCTTAACCCTAGCCTCTAAACTTTCTTGTTCTAAAAATTTTTTTATCGAATAGACATTATGTATAAAATACAAAAGGAGTAGATAAAAAATGAGAAAACAAGAGAAAAGAAATATAATTTGGGATTCTGTAAAAGAACATATTTATCAAAATATAAAAAAATATGTTATTGTATCTATTTTCTTTTTAATTGGTATTATTGCAGGAGTTATTTTTGTAAACTATGCACAAGAAGAAATTCATAATCAAATAGGAGATACTATTAATACTTTTTTAGATTGTCTAAAAACCGGCTACCAAATTGATAGTATGGGATTATTAAAAAGCAGTATTGGGAATCATATTATTTTTGCATTTTTACTATGGTTTATGGGATCTACAATTATTGGAATTCCTATTGTATATGGAATGATAACATTTCGAGGTTTTTCCTTAGGATATACAATTTCTTCGTTACTTTTTACTTTAGGAACAGGAAAAGGAATTTTATTTTGTATTTTATATTTACTATTACCAAATTTATTAATTATACCAGCAATTTTAGCCTTAGCTGTTAGTGGAATAAGGCTATACCAAGCTATAATGAAAGATAAAAGAAGAGAAAATATAAAAATAGAAATTATTAGACATACTATTTTTTCTTTATTTATGGCACTTATTTTAATAGGTTCTTCTTTGCTAGAAGTTTATATAGCAAATCCTTTACTTCAAATATGCATTTCTTATTTTTAAATAAAGATATACGGATAATTTTTATATATAATTTACATAGAAAATTGTTGAAAAATATGTAAAAAACAAAAATACTAGCAAAAAAAATAAATTTTTTTAGAAAAATGTCTTTACAATTTGCAAATAATTTGATATAACATATACAGTTTACGTAAGGTAAAACAAATTATATTATAGATAGGGGAGCTAAATCAATGGAAAAACAAATTAAACTTTTTTTAGAATTTCTTGAAAATGATAAAAAAGCATCAGACAACACATTACAATCATATAGAAGGGATATTGTATATTATAACAAATACTTAGAAAGTAACAAATTAAATTATGCTAAAATGAAAGAAGAAGATATAAAAAATTATTTAGATTACTTACAATCAATTGGAAAAAAAGCATCTACAATTTCTAGAAATTTAGCTTCAATTCGTTCATTATACCAATTTTTAGTAAAGAATAAAAAAGTAAAAGTAGATCCTACTGCTCATATTCAATCACCAAAAATTGAAAAAAGAGCACCAAGTGTACTAACAGCAAAAGAAGTAGAATTATTATTAGATCAACCAAAAGATGTTGACTTAAAAGGAACCAGAGACAAAGCAATGCTTGAATTTGCTTATGCAACTGGAATGAGAGTAACTGAAATTATCTCTTTAAATTTAGAAGATGTAAAATTAGATGAAAGCTATGTAGTATGTCATTCAGGATCAAAACAAAGAAATATTCCTTTAGGAGCAATGGCACTAAAAGCATTAAAAGAATATATTGAAGAAGCAAGACCAGTGCTAATTCGTGATGAAAATGAAAAAGCATTATTTGTTAATATAAATGGTCAAAGATTAACAAGACAAGGCTTTTGGAAAATTGTAAAATATTATAAAGAACAAGCACACATTACAAAAGATATTACACCACACGTATTAAGACATTCATTTGCAACACACCTTTTACAGAATGGTGCAGACTTAAAAGCAATTCAAACAATGCTTGGTCATTCAGATATTTCATCAACACAAGTATATATGCAATTCCAAGATAGCGGAATTAAAAATCTATACAAAAAAACACATCCAAGAGCTTAAAAAATGAATAAGAGAATAAAAAGGGGGGTAACCCCTTTTTTATATAGTAGGAAAGTTCTCCTTGTAGGAGAACTTTCCGCAGACGATAAACATGGCGAGCCAAAGATTTTCTTAAAATTTCCATTTGCTAGAAAATCTTAGGTTCGCTTTTTTCTTTGAAAAAATATGTGATATTATGTCGAAATTTTACGATGAAAAGTTCTTGCTTTTTTGCTATTTATGTGCTTTAATAGAAATATAAAAATAATATTGGGTTCAAAAAATTAATATCAAAAAATTGATTCTTAAAAAAATCAAGAAAAAAATAAAAAAAGGGGAGAGAAAGGAGGTATTAGAAAAAATAACTTAACTTTTAAATTTATATTAATAATGTAGTAAAAATAGTGTAACAAACATAGGAGGTAAAATTTGCTAAAAATTACATACAAAGATTATCTAAAATATGAAGAATTTCAAAAGCAGAAAGAGGAACTAAGAAATAAAAAAGAAGAACTAAAAAAGCAAAAATACAAATATTTTAGTGAGCAAAAGGAAACATATTTAGATAAATTATATGAACTATATGAATTAATAGAGCCAGAAGAAAAACAATGTATATTAAAAGAAGAGCCAGCAGAATATATCTATGACAAAAATAATGAACATGATAAAATAATTCGAGAAATATTAATGACAAAAGAAGAAGCATTAAGTCTAATAAATAAAGCCCTAAAACCAAAACAAGAAATAAAGGAAGAAAT
>CANQFS010000064.1 GCA_947599825.1 uncultured Clostridia bacterium | reverse complement strand
TATATTTTAATATTTTATATTTTAATATTTTATATTTTAATATTTTATATTTTAATATTTTATATTTTAATATTTTAATACTTTAATATTTCAATATTTTAATACTTTAATATTTCAATATTTTATATTTCAATATTTTAATATTTTTAATTGTTACTTTGTAACATCAAATTCGATGCCAATTTTCTAAATGATAGTAACTAAAATATAAATTTCCTGTTACTTCACCTGATAAATTTTGACTTTTAACAACGGTTTGCTTATTTCGATATAAACTTAAAAATGGCTGTTCCTCTTGATAAATTTCAATAATTCTTTGATATTTTTGCTTTAATAAATTTTCATCAGTTATTTGTTTTACTTCTGTTAAAAGATTATTCATTTCTTCATTTGTATAATTTTGCAAATTGTTCTCTCCTAAGAAAAATTGAACCTCTGGCGTATAAGAATTATAAACTCCTGTTAAAAGCATTTGGTAATTTTTATTTTCTAATATTTTTTGATAATTGATATTAGAAACTTTTTGTATGTTTACTTTAATTCCTATTTGTTCTAATTGTGCTTTAATATTTTCTGCTACAAGCACACGTTTTTCATTTGAACTATCTACTGTTAAGTTTAAATTTAAAGTAATTGTTTTATTGTTTTCTTTTTTCTGCCAACGATTATACTTATATTGCCATTCATTTTCTTGCAATATGTTTTTTGCTTGCTCTTGATTATAGGTAATACTATTTTTTACTTGCTGATACAAATAATTTCCATAGTCTAAAGGAAAATCTGCTTTTACTTTTTCATTTTCATAGACACTTGCAATTATACTTGCTTTATCAATAGCATAAGCAAGTGCTTTTCTTACTTCTGTATGTTGCAAAATAGGGTCCGCACAGTTGAACGCTAAGTAATCAAATTCTCTTCCTTTGTTTTCTATTTTGGCATAACCAATTGTACCAATATATTGCTCTAAATTTCCATGTGAGGTAGTAAAAATGTCTACATTTCCTAATTTAAAACTGTTATATACTTCTCCCATTTCGGCATATAATTTTATTTGTATTGTTTCTATTTTTGCTTTTTTATTTTCTATATTCCACCATTCTTCATTTCTTTGTAGAGTAATTTCATTTGCTGAAATAGAGGAAATTTTATACATTCCTGTTCCAATTGGCGTTTTTGCACAAGTATAAAAATCTTCTTCTAAGTAAAGATGTTTTGGAAGAATTGGAAATGTTAAATGATATTCAAAAAAAGGTACTTCTTCATTTAAATTTATTTTTACTGTACTATCATCTAATATTTCTACATTGCCTACTTTTTCTACTTCGCTAGAATAGATACTTCTTCCTTCTTTTAATTTTTCTATTGTAAATGTTATATCTTCTGCCTTTAAAGTTGTTCCATCTTGCCACTTCTTGTTATTGTCTATTTTTATAATGTAAGAAGTAGGTGATATTTTTGAACACTCGCTGGCTAAGCATAACTCTGTTTTATAGTTTTCATTTAAAGTTATTAGTGGCTCAAAAATTAGTTTACTAATATTTTGTACTTCTCTATGATTACTCAATAAAGGATTTATGGTGTCAAAGTTGGAAATACCAATTCTTAATGGCTTTATTTCTGTAGTTACTTGTGCTGTTTCTTCTATTTTGTCTTTTGTATTTTCTTTTCGAAAGAAAAATTGATAGATTCCAAAAATAATAACACCTACTAAAAGTAAAATAAAGATATATTTCCATATTTTTATTTTCATGCTTGTCTCCTTGTTTATTCTTTATTTGTTATCATATAAGATATTTTTCATTTTTTCAAGTTTTTATACTCTAAAAATTTATTATAAAAGTAATTTTATTTGGTATTTTTCTTCTGTACTTTTTTGGAAATTACTAGGATTTTAGTTTTATAAGTGATTAAAAATCTTCTAATTTTATATATGCTTGTCCAAGTTGATTTATTTTTCTTTTGTTATTTTATAATAGATTAAAATATATAAATAAACGAAACTAAGATTTTTTATGCTATAAATAAAAAATCTAACTTCGCATTTGAAATTTTTTAGATTTCAAATGCGAACAATAATAGTCTTGATAAAACTTTATTTTCTTGATTCTACGATAATTCGTATCCCTGTTCTATCTTCTCCCTCAACTTCTACTTCCGCAAAAGCTGGTATGCAAACTAAATCTACTCCTGATGGTGCTACAAACCCTCTTGCGATTGCAACTGCCTTTACTGCTTGATTTAGTGCTCCTGCTCCAATTGCTTGCATTTCTGCTTTGTTTTCTTCTTTTACCAAACCTGCAATTGCTCCTGCTACAGAATTTGGATTTGATTTGGACGAGATTTTTAAAACTTCCATTTTTTGCCTCCTATAATTTTATTTTTATTTGAATTACAGGTATAGTTATAATATAATTTTTTTACTTTGTCTAGTAGTTTTTTGGAAAAAATTGGAAAAGTTTTCGTTTTTATTCTTCTTTTTTCGTCATTTATCTTATATTAATTCTTTCAATAGAAATTGCTCGACAATTTTCGTCATTTATTTCTAAAATACAGCCACTTAAAATACATTCTCCTTCTGCTAATTTATATCTTTCTGGAAGTGATGTAACAAATCTTTTTACAGATGCTTCTATATCCATGCCAATTACAGAGTTTACTGGTCCTGTCATGCCAATATCTGTAATATATGCTGTTCCTTTTTTCGTAATTTCTTCATCTGCTGTTTGAACATGTGTATGTGTTCCAAAAATGAAATTTACTTTACCATCTAAAAAATACTTCATAGCTATTTTTTCTGCAGTTGCTTCTGCATGAAAATCAACAATAATACAGTCTGCTTTTCCTTTTATCTCCTCTAAAATGTCTTCCATTTTTGTAAAAGGATTGTCAGATTGAACTCCCATATCGGTTCTTCCTATTAAATTGATTACTGCTATTCTTTTTCCTTTGCAAGAATAAATATGATAGCCTTTTCCTACAACACCTCTAGAATAATTTGCTGGTCTATTTATTTTTTCATTGTCAATAAAGGTAAAAATGTCTTTTTTACCCCAAGTGTGATTTCCCATTGTAATTGCATCTACATTTAATCTTTTTAGTTCATTAAAAATAGCACTCGTAATTCCCATTCCTCCTGCTGAATTTTCTGCATTTACTATAACAAAATCTATATTATGTTTTTCTCTTATTTTTGGTAATTCTTCTTTTAATTTCTTTACACCATTTTCTCCTACTAAGTCGCCTACTGCTAATATTTTCATTTGTCTTCCCTTCTTTCTTCCTTTTTAGCATACTATATTTTTTATGATTTCGCAATAAATTTTAGGATATTTTTTAATCTTACTGAATCAACTTTTTTTGTTTTAGAACATCTGTATAAAAATAATGAATATTTTGTTAATTACTTGTATATAATGAAAATAAATTTATTTAAATCTTATGTCTTTAGCATGCAGTTTGCAAAAGGCATATAAAGGAGGATTAAAATTTATGAATTACAAAAGAGTTTCTGAAATTGTGAGTCACAAAGAAATTTGTGATGTATATTACGAAAAAAAGCCTGTTTGGATTCAAGAAGTAGAAAATAATATGGCTAAGATTGGTTTTTTAGATGGTTCGAATGAACAAAGTGTAAAAATAGAAGATTTATATGAATAAACATTATTACTTTATACAAAATATATTTGAATTATGTTGCTTTTTACAGCGATGTTGAAAATGCAAAGGAATTACAAAAAAATTACCAAAAAATGAGAAAAACTTTAGCTAGACTTGCTACTGAAAATCATTCCGGTGGATTTGCTAGAAAAAAAGCAGTTTCTAATTGAAACTGCTTTTTACTTACTATTTTTATATTATAAAAGAAAATATTTTAAAATATATATTATAATTTTTCTACCTCTTCTTTTGTTAATCCTGTTATTTCTATTATTTCATCAATAGATAAATTCTTTTCCTTTAGTTTTTTTGCTATTTTTATTTCTGTTTCTTTTATGCCGTTCTTTTATTCCGCTCTTTTTTTCCGTTGTTCTATTCCGTTGCTCTAGTCCGTTTTTCTAGACCTTCCTTCAAGCCATCTTCTCTTGCATACCTTAGCCCGCTTTTCTCATCTCTTATTGCTTTTTCTCTTAACTCTGCTACTCTCTTTAATTCTTTATCTTTACTTATTTTTTCTAATTC
>CANQFS010000063.1 GCA_947599825.1 uncultured Clostridia bacterium | reverse complement strand
CAAAAGACAATGAAAAAATCAGCAAAATTACAAGAAAAAATGAAAGAAATTCAAACAAAATATAAAAACAATCCAGAAAAATTAAATCAAGAAACAATTGAATTATATAGAACAGAAAAATTAAGTCCTTTTAGTGGTTGTTTTAGTGCTATTTTGCAATTACTTATTATTCTTTCTGTTTTTTGGATGGTAAGCCAGCCACTAACATATATGAAAAAAGTGGATAAACAAGTAATAGAAGATTATAAAAACAAAATAGTTGAAGAAAATGAAGGACAAAGAGTTACATATCCTGAAATTGGAGTTATTTCTAAAATAGAAGAAGAATATCAAGAAGTAACACAAAAATTACAAGAAGAAAATGTAGAAAATAGGGAAGAGCTTGAAAATAAACAAAAAGAATATGATTCAATGCGTATTAACATGGAATTTTTAGGACTAGATTTAAGCAAAGTTCCAACTGCTAATTTAGGAGATTGGAAAGTATATGTAATTCCTGTATTATATGTTCTTACTTCTTTCATATCTATAAAAATTACAACAAGTGCTCAAAAGAAAGCAATGAAAGAGAAAGAATTAAATAGTGAAAGCAAAGAATCAGATGAAATGTTAGAAAGTATGCAACAAATGAACAATTCTATGTTATATATGATGCCTATTATGTCTATTTCTATTGCAGTTATAGCACCACTTGGACTTGCATTATATTGGCTTGTAAGTAATATTTTAATGATTATAGAAAGACTAATTATAAATAAATTCATTGGATCTAAGGAGGAAGAAGAAAATGCCTAAAACTATTATTTCCGAAGGAAAAACAACACAAGAAGCAATTGATAATGGTCTAAAAGAATTAAAAGTATCAAAAGATAAAGTTGATATTAAAGTATTAGAAGAAGAAAACAAAAAAAGTTTCTTTAGTATTTTAACACCTAGGGTAGTAAAAGTAGAATTAACATTAAAAGAAAATGTAAAAGAAGAAAAAAGAGAATATCAAAAAAGAGAAGAAAAGCCAAAAAGAGAATATGACCATAACATGGAAGATATTAACAAAGCAAAGGAAAGAGTAGAAAAATTTTTAAAAGATTGGCTAACACAAGTAGATGAAAGTCTAGTATATGAAATAAAGATAGAAGATTATACTATTTTTGTAGATATTAAAGGACAAGCAGCAGGTTTATTAATTGGATATAGAGGAGAGTCTTTAAATGCAATGCAAACAATTCTTTCTACTATTGCAAATCGTAATTTCAATGATAAAATAAAATTAATTTTAGATATTGAAAATTATCGTGAAAAAAGAGCGAAAATATTGGAAGAATTAGCAGAAAAAGTATCAAAAACAGTTCTAAAAAATGGAAAATCAATTACTTTAGAGCCAATGTCAGCGTATGAAAGAAAAATAATTCATACAAAACTACAAGACAATACAAAAGTAGAAACCTATAGTATAGGAGAAGGAGATAACAGAAGAGTAGTTATTGCAAAAATTAAATAGAAAAAAATCGGAAGTCAAAGTGAAGATTTTAGTTTTAATAAGTAATTAAACTATGTCTAACTTTGGCTTTTTTATATAATAAAAAAATAAAAAAAGGAGTAAAAAATGGAAACAATAGCAGCAATTTCGACAGCAATTGGAAATGGCGGAATTGGTATTATCCGTATGAGTGGAAAAGAAACTTTTTCAATTTTAGAAAAGATTTTTAGAAATAAAGAAGGAAAAAAAATAGATTCAAAAAAAATAAAAGGATATACCATGCAATACGGATATATTATAAATACAAAAACACAAGAAATAATAGACGAAGTACTAGTTTCTTTCTTTCAAAACCCAAAAAGTTACACAAAAGAAGATATGTGCGAAATAAATTCTCATGGGGGAATGGTAGTAGAAAGACAAATTTTAGAAGAGTGTATTAAAAATGGAGCAACTTTAGCAGAGCCAGGAGAATTTACAAAAAGAGCATTTTTAAATGGAAGAATTGACTTATCACAAGCAGAATCTATTATAGACTTAATAAATAGTAAAACAGAAAAAGAAGCACAAGCATCTATTCATCAACTAGAAGGAAATTTATCGACAAAAATTCATGAAATAGAGCATAATTTATTAGATATAATGGCAGATATTGAAGCAAATATTGATTATCCTGAGTATGATGTAGAAGAAGTAACAAATAAAAAAATAATGGAAATTTTAGAAAATACAAAAGAAAAATTAGAAGAATTAGAAAGAAGTTTTCAAAGTGGAAAAATTCTAAAAGAAGGAATAAAAACAGCAATTATTGGACGTCCAAATGCAGGAAAATCTTCACTTTTAAATTATATGGTAAAAGAAGAGAGAGCCATAGTAAGCGAAATAGAAGGAACAACAAGAGATACCATTGAAGAATTAATAACTATTCACGGAATTCCACTAAAAATAATAGATACAGCAGGAATTCGAAAAACAAAAGACAAAATAGAAGAAATAGGGGTAAAAAAAGCGTTAAATGTGGCAAAGGAAGCGCAGCTTATTCTAGCAATTTTTGATAATACAAAAGAATTAGAGCCAGAAGACATAGAAATATTAAAATTAATTCAAGATAAAAATGCAATTATTCTACTAAATAAAGTAGATGAAAAAGAAGAAAATTTGGAAACTAAGAAAGAATTATTAGAAGCAAAAAAATCAATTATAAAAATATCAGCAAAAGAGGGAAGAGGAATTGAAGAATTATATCAAGAAATAGAGAAAATGTTTGAAATAAAAGATTTATCTAGAGGAGAAGAAGTTTTAATTACAAACATTAGGCATAAAAATCAAATTGAACTTGCACTAAAAAACATAGAAGAAGCAAAAACAGCAGTAATAAATAATATGCCAATTGATATGATTGCAATTTCTATAAAACAAATTTTAGAAGAATTAGGAAAAATTACAGGAGAAAATGTATCAGAAGATATTATTAACGAAATTTTTTCTAAATTTTGTTTAGGAAAATAGATTTAAATAATAGTAAAAAATTTTTTAATGAAATTTTTCTATAATAAAAATGATAATAAGAAAAAATAGCAAAATAAAATAGAAAACATTAAAAAAAACTTATGAAAATAAAAAATAAAGAAAAATAAAACCAAAAACAACTAACTTATTATCTTAAAAATAAAAATGCCTTATTTTTGATTTTAAAAAGAAATTTTAAAATATATAAAAAATAAAAAAATTTATATATTTAAACATATAAGTAAAAATATAAAAAATACAAAAAGACAAAATAATACTTACAATATGAAATAAATTATAAAAATATTTTATAAAATTGTTTAAAAGACAAAACAAACAAAAATTTTTGTTTCATAAAAAACAGTATAAAAAGTTTCACAAGTTACCAAAAGGGACAGATGTACCATTGGGGACGTTTCCAAAAGGTATATAAAAGCAAATTTTAAAGGTAAAAAGTTACCAAAAGTGCCAAATGTACCAAAAGGAAACGTCCCTAAAGGTAACTTAAATATAAAAAAGGAGTAAAAAATGAAATATAATGCAGGAAAATATGATATTGCAGTAATTGGAGCAGGACATGCAGGTTGCGAAGCAGCCCTTGCTGCAGCAAGAATGGGAATGAAAACATTATTGTTTTCTATTAGTTTAGAAGCAGTAGCAAATATGCCATGTAATCCACATATTGGAGGAAGTTCAAAAGGACATTTAGTAAGAGAAATAGACTGCTTAGGAGGAGAGATGGGTAAAAATATTGACAAAACTTATACCCAATTAAGAATGTTAAACACATCTAAAGGACCAGCAGTTTATTCATTAAGAGCACAAGCAGATAGAAAACAATACCAAGCCGAAATGAAACATACGTTAGAAAAACAAGAAAATTTATATATAAAGCAAGCAGAAATTGTAGACTTTACAGTAGAAAATAGAAAAGTAAAATCAGTTGAAACCAATATTGGAGCAATTTACGATGTAGATGCTATAATTGTTGCAACAGGAACATACTTAAAAGGAAAAATTTATATAGGAGAAACTTCATTTGAAAGTGGACCAGATGGTGTATTTCCAGCAAATAAACTCTCAGATGCCTTAAAAAGAGAAGGGGTAGAGTTAGTTCGTTTTAAAACAGGAACACCTGCTAGAATCAATAAAAAGAGTATTGATTTTTCAAAAATGGAAATACAAGAAGGAGATAAAAATCCAGAAGC
>CANQFS010000062.1 GCA_947599825.1 uncultured Clostridia bacterium | reverse complement strand
TTTGGTTTTAATAAGGTGATTTTTTCTTCCATAAATGATTTCCTTTCTTGCTTTACTTATTTTGTTTTACTTATCTTATTTTACTTAAAAGCACGAATAATACTAAAAAATTTTAATGATATCTCCCTTCTAACTAGATTTTAAATTCCATAAAAATGATTGTAACTCCTATTCTTTGGTAATTCTAATTTTATTTAACAACTTGGATTTTTCCTTTTTAAAATAAATTAGAAAAAAATTTATATTAAATTGAAATAATAATTTTAAAAATATATTATTTCTTTTAAATTATTGTTAAATAGTGAAACAATTTTATGTAATCTAATGAAACTATTAAATCATGGCTTCACATAAAAAGCAAGAACTTTTCATCGTAAAATTTCGACATAATATCACATATGTTTTTCCACGAAAAAAAATAGCACATATAGTACTACTTTTATGGCACCCTCTTTTATATTCTTAGATATTCACCAATTTGCTACTAGAACAATATTACTCTGTGTATTAAAAAATAGTGTCTCAAATGACAATTAACTGCCTTATTGGATACATTTTCTCTTTTTATTTTTGACACAAAAAAACGAGCCTAAGATTTTCTAACAAATAGAAATTTTAAGAAAATCTTAGGCTCGCCATATTTATTGTATATCATAATTTTCTAACAAAATATTTACATTTATTTCATATTACTATAAAATATATAAAAAATATGAGGAGTTTATATGGATATATTTATTTCAAATTCAGAACAAGATACAATTAACTTTGCAAAAGACTTTGCAAAAAACTTAAAGAAAGGTGATATTGTCGTTTTAACAGGCGAACTTGGTTGTGGTAAAACAAAATTTACACAAGGAATTTTGTCTTACTTTGGGTTAGAAAATGAAATTTCTAGTCCTACTTTTACTATTGTAAATGAGCATCATAAAGAAAATATTTCTATTTTTCATTTTGATGTTTATCGTTTAGAAGATATTGACGAATTCTATGCTATGGGCGGAGAAGAATATTTTGAAAAAGGCATTTGTATTATTGAATGGGGCGAGCAAATTGAAGAAATTTTGCCAAAAGGCTATACGAAGATTACTTTTAGCAAGTTAGATGATAATAAAAGAGAATTAAAAATAGAGAAAATGTAGGATATACCCTCAAATGTAAAAAATAACATTTGAGGATTTATTATATTTTTGTCACATTTTTGTAACATATTTGTAAACATTATTTTGCTCAAAATCATTTACAAATTTTGCATATTCATATAGAATAAAGTTGAAAAATAAGAAATTTAGAATAAGTTTGTCGCCTTCGACGATGACTTTCTTAAAATAAAAAAGAAAAGGAAATAAAAAGTGAAAATTTTAGCAATTGATACTTCTTCTAAAATATGCTCTGTTGCTATTTTGGAAGATACAGAAATTATTTTAGAAAAACATATTGAAAATGAAACCACGCATTCACAAAAACTAATGCCTTTAGTAGATAATATTTTAAAATCCTGCAAACTTACATTAGCCGATTTTGATTTATTTTCTTGCTGTGTTGGTCCGGGTTCTTTTACTGGCGTTCGTATTGGCGTTTCTACTGTAAAAGCTTTTTGTGATGTTACCAATATTAAAGCAGCTTCTGTTAGTTCTTTGGAAAGTTTAGCCTACAATACTTTAGATTCCAATTATAAAGAAGATGCAAAATTAGTATTAAGTATGATTGATGCCAAAAACGACAACGTTTACTATGGTCTATTTGAAAGAAGCAATGATACTTTTATATTAGTAGAAGAATTAGGTGCAAAAAATATTGAAGAAATGATAGAAACTTTAAAAAAATATCACTCTTCCCCTATTTTATTTGTTGGAGACGGAAGCGAAAAACATCAATATCTTTTACAACAGCATTTTTCTAAATGTACTTTCGTAGAAGATAAATGTCATAAACAAAGTGCAAGCAGTGTTGGAAAAGCAGGTTATTATCATTATTTGCAAGGAAATGTGCGGAGATTCCAATTATATTACTCCCCTTTATTTAAGAAAATCTCAAGCAGAACGCGCTTTAGATGGTGAAAAGTAATATTACTTGTACGTATAAAGTATTATGCAAAAAGAAGTCAATATGCACTCATAGAGTAATATGGAAAGGGTTTTAAAATGGATTTAACAAAAATGATAATGCATACTATGAAACTTCCTGATTTAGAAGAAATAAAAGATATTTTACAAACCGATTTTGATGATTTATGGAATTTTGAAATATTTAAGGAAGAACTTGGCAATACTAATTCTAGATATTTGGTATTGCGCTACGAAAATGAAATTGTTTGCTTTGGTGGCATTAAAATTATTTTAGACGAAGCAACTTTAATGGACATTGTTACTAAAAAAAGTAAAAGACATCAAGGCTTTGCTAAATTTGTTTTAAATGAACTTTTAACCATTGCCAAGGAAGAAAATTGTTCTTCTATTACCTTAGAAGTACGAGAAAACAATTTTCCTGCTATTCACTTATATGAACAATTTGGTTTTAAAGAAGTTGGCAGAAGAAAAAATTACTATAAAAATGGCGACACAGCTATTTTAATGACACATTATTTTAGTAATTAATTTTTTACAGTTTTTTTATAGAATTTTCTAACTATTATATAATTAAATTTTCTAGAACTTATTTTATAGAATTTTCTAATTATTATATAATTGAATTTTTTAAAATTTATTTTATAGAATTTTCTAATTATTATATAATTGAATTTTTTATAACAAGAAATAATAAGTTTTCATATAAAGAAAACAAAAAAGGAGAAAAACAAATGAAAAAGAAAAATGAACTATCTTATCAAGAATTGAAAGTAACTTGTAACCCTGAAAACTTTACCTTTACCGACACTTCTGAATTAGAAGGAATTACAACCGGTATTGGACAAGAGCGTGGCATTAAAGCATTAGAATTTGGCATTAATGTTGATATTAAGGGTTATAACTTATACCTAGAAGGCCCTAGTGGTGTTGGTAAAACCATGTATGCCAAAAATTATTTAGATAAAATTTCTAAAAAGAAAAAAGTGCCAAATGACTGGTGCTATATCTATAATTTTGCAAACCCAAATGAGCCAGTTGCCGTTTCCTTCCCTGCAGGTCAAGGAAAAGAATTTAAAGAAACAATGGATACTTTTATAAAAGACATTCGTTCTGACATAAAAAGTACCTTTAATAATGATGACTTTGAAAAAGAAAAAACCTTAATTAGGCAAGACTTTGAAGAAAAAAGAGCCTCTCTACTTGATAAATTAAATCAAGAATCTGAAAAGCATGGTTTTCAAGTAAAATCTGCTCAAAATGGTATTTATATGATGCCAATTATTGATGGTAAAACCATTGAAGAAGAAGAATTTGATAAGTTAGATGAAGAAATAAAAAGGCAATTTGAAGAAAAATCCTCTATTGTTCAAGAACAAATTATGCAAGTTATTGGTCAAATTAAAGAAATGGAACGTGCTTCTGACAAGCGTTTAGAGGAGTGGCAAGCAAATATTGCCCTTCTTACTGTTAATTCTCACATAAACTATATTAAAAATAAATATAAGAGAAATAAAAAAGTAAATCAATTTTTAAATGATGTAAAACAAGATATTTTAAAAAATATTACTATTTTCACTTCAAGTGAAGAAGAAAAACACCCTGCTAGCAATGGTCCAAGACCAGAAATGCCAAAGCCTTGGCTTAACTATCGTGTAAATTTATTTGTAGATAATAGCACTTTAGAAGGTGCGCCTGTTATTATGGACTCAAATTATTCTTACCAAAATATTTTTGGAAAATTAGAATATGAAAATTATTACGGTTCTTTAAAAACAGACTATACTATGTTAAAACCTGGGTTACTTCAAATGGCAAATGGTGGTTATATAATTTTTCAAGCCAAAGACTTACTTGCTAATGGAATTTGTTATGAAGCTTTAAAAAAGGCACTTCGTATTAAAGAACTTTCTATTGAAAATACAGCAGATCAACGTTCTGCTATGGTTATGATTTCTTTAAAACCAGAGCCTATTCCATTAGATGTAAAAGTAATTATGGTTGGAAATGACTCCATTTACCAGTCTTTACTTGCTATGGATAGTGATTTTAGAAAATTATTTAAAGTAAAAGTAGAATTTGCAGAAGATGCTCCAATTACACAAGAGAATATGGATAAACTTGCTAGATTTGTGCATGGCTTCTGTGAGCAAGAAGAACTTCCCCATTTAGATAAAGG
>CANQFS010000061.1 GCA_947599825.1 uncultured Clostridia bacterium | reverse complement strand
TTAAAAATTTTACAAAAAAAATAAGCATTTTCAGTGCTTAACAAAATTTTTTTATTAAGAAAGTGTCAAACTTCCGAGTATCTATAATTTCTTCTCTTATTTCTTGGGCTAGTTGCTCTTTTTGCTTATCTGTTAATTTTTTTATGTCACTTGTTTCTTTTATTTGATCTAATATTTTTATATTATTTTCTTGATTTGATATTTTTATTTCTTTTGTATCTTCTACTTTTTCTAATATTTCTTCTTGTGATGCTATTTGATTGGAATTTTTCATTATGAATTAACATCTCCTCTTTTTTATTTGCTTTACTATATTATCACATTTTTTTATTTTTTTCTACTAAATATTACAATTTTATATCATTTTTGTAATTTACTTGAAAATAGAGGTAATTTGTACTATAATAGAATAGAATTAAAAAAAAGAAAGGAAAATGATTATGTTTAAAAGTAAGAAAAAAATTTTTTCAATTATTATGACTATTTTAGTTGTTGTATCTAGTGTATGCTTTGCTGCAACTACTAATTCAGAAAAGGCAAAATTGGAGATTGTAGAAAATAATATTTGTACTATTTCTATTAATGATATTGCCACTTTTGAAAAGAAAATTATTGACTATGATTTAGAAAAGAAAGAAATTACTCTTCAATTAAAAGTAACAAATACAGCTGAGCCAATATTTAATAAGCCAACGGAAATTATGTTTGTTATTGACAATTCACTTAGTATGGAAAGAGAAGTTTCTACTGGCGTTACTCGTATAAAAGCTGTAACAGATTCTGCTAAAAATTTAGCAACAGAATTGTTAAAAAATGAACTTGTAAAAATTGGTATTGTTAGTTTTTCTACGGGAGATAACGAAGGAACTATTACAGATGCTACTTTAATAACTAAGCCAACAGATGTAAAAGACACTGTATTAAATTCTATTGATGCTATTGCCAATAGTAAATTAGGTGATAGAACTAATATTGATGCAGGTCTTACTCTTGGAAATCAAAATTTTTCAGAAACTTGTGAAAGTAAGTATATGGTATTATTAACAGATGGTCTTCCAAATGTATCAATTGGTAATTCAAAAATAGGTTATTCAGGAAAGAACGCTGAAAATACAAAAGCAAAATTAAAAACTTTAGAAAGTGAAGGAGTTACTATTTTCTCTGTAATGACTGGTGTTGGAAATGATACAGAATTAACTACTGGCTTAACTTATAAAAAGTTAGCTGAAGAAGTTTTTGGAACTACTCAAAATCCTACTGTTGGAAAATTCTATTATATTGATGATTCTGAAATTACAACAACAATTTGTGAAACTGTTTTAAATGATTTTGTAGATCCATCTAGTACTACTTTAACTAATTTGAAAATTGTTGACTATTTCCCACAAGAAATTATAGATAATTTTGATTTTGACTATGTTGTTGATCCATCAAAAGGTACTGTTTCTCCTACTGTTAATTTAAGTGACAATTCAATTGTATGGACTATTCCAGAATTAGAAGCTGGTGAAACTGCTAACGTTTCTTATAAGTTAGTTTTAAAAGCTAATATTGATGAATCTATACTTGGTAAAGTATTAGATACTAACGAAAAAGTTGATATTACAGCAGACGAAGTAGATGATGTTTTAACTTCTGAAGTTACTCCTAAAGTTAGAGTTACAATGGAAGATATAACACCTGCTCCAACTCCAATTCCACAAACAGGAAGTACTTATACTTCTACATTAGTTATTGCAATTGTTGCAATTTCTGCTATAGTAATTGGAATTCGTTATTTTGTATTTTCTAACAAAATGAAATAATTATATTGTTTTATAAATACAAAAAGAAAATAGAATAAAAAATAATAAAAAAGAGAATTTTGTAATATATATGTTATTCAAATTCTCTTTTTTATTTTATATATTTAATTTTTATTTATTTTTTTATTCTTGTAATTCAGCTTCAATATTTAGAAGTCTATTATATTTAGCCACTCTATCTGTTCTACATGGTGCACCTGTTTTTATTTGACCTGCATTTGTTGCAACAACAATATCTGCGATTGTTGTATCTTCTGTTTCTCCTGAACGATGAGATACAACTGCAGTATATCCATTCTTTTTAGCAAGTTCAATAGCATCTAAAGTTTCTGTAATTGTTCCAATTTGATTTGGTTTAATTAATATGCTATTGGCTACATTATTATTAATTCCTTTTTGCAATCTTTTTACATTTGTAACAAATAGGTCATCTCCTACAAGCTGCACATCTTTTCCTAATTTTTCTGTTAGCACTTTCCATGTTTCCCAATCTTCCTCTGCTAAACCATCTTCAATAGAAATAATAGGATAAGTTCTAACTAAATTTACTAAATATTCTACCATTTCTTCTTTTGTTTTAAATATATCTTTTTTCCAAAAATAATATCCTTCTTTTCCTACTTTTTTGGCTTCTTCAAACATTTCTGTACTAGCAATATCTAAACTTAGTGCTACATCTTGCCCTGGTATATAACCTGCCTTTTGAATTGCTTCTATTATTAGCTGTATTGCTTGCTCTTCATCTTCTAGGTTTGGAGCAAATCCTCCCTCATCGCCTACTGCTGTGCTATAGCCTTTTTGCTTTAAAACTTTTTTTAATGTATGGTAAACAGTAACACTCATTTCCATTTTTTCTTTAAATGTTTTTCCACCAATTGGCATAATCATAAATTCTTGAATGCTAATATTGTTGTCAGAATGTTTCCCACCATTTAGAATATTCATCATAGGTGTTGGAAGTTCTTTTGCATTTACCCCACCTAAATAGCGATATAAACTTAAACCTAAGGAACTTGCTGCTGCTTTTGCTACTGCAATAGAAACTCCTAAAGTTGCATTTGCTCCTAATTCTTTCTTATTTTCTGTTCCGTCTAAGTCAATTAATACTTGATCTATTTTAGTTTGTTCATATACATTCATCTTTTTTAAAGCTTTTGAAATTTTTTTATTTACATTTTGAACTGCTTTAGTTACACCTTTTCCCATTAGACGCTCTAAATCTCCATCTCTTAATTCAACTGCTTCAAAACTTCCAGTAGATGCGCCAGATGGAACCATTGCTATTCCACTAAATCCTCCTTCTGTTACTACTTCTACTTGCACAGTTGGATTTCCCCTTGAATCAAATATTTCTAATGCCTTTATACTTTCAATTCCTAAATAATCTTTCATTATACCTATCCTCCATTTCTTTATTTAACCAAAATATGAAGCAAATTATTAAATAGAATTTGTTTCACTTATAACTTTTTCAACTATATTATTAACAAGCATAATAATTCTATTCATTTTATATGGATTATTTTTCCTATAATTTTTTTCTTAAAAGTATAGCATTAGTAACAAAAATGTGATAATATATAAAAAAACATATTGGGGTGTAGCCAAGCGGTAAGGCAATCGGCTCTGACCCGATCATTTCGTAGGTTCGAATCCTACCACCCCAGCCAGTATTTAGTCTGTAAATGTAAGTACATTTGATAATACATTTGCAGATTTATTTTTTGTATCTTTTTCTAAATGAGCATAAATATTAGCAGTAGTAGAATAAGTAGAATGACCTAACCAATCTTGAATTTCTTTCATAGGTATTCCTTTAGCAAGTAAAAGACTCGCACAAGAATGCCTTAAATCGTGAAATCTAATTTTTCTCAAAATATCTTTATTTTTATTCATTATTAAAGTGAAATGGTCTGTTACATATTCTGGTCTAAATAATTTACCCATAGAATCGACACAGATATAATCTAAATATTTTTTATTATAACTATTTCCACATAATTTTTTATTTTCATCAATTTGTTTTTTGTGTTCTTGTAAAATAACAATAATATCATCTACTAATGGCAAAGTCCTATAACTAGATTGATTTTTTGTTTTATCTTTTAAAAGTATAACTCTTTTATTATCTTTTCTAGTTTCAATAGCTTTGTGCTTAATTGTAATTGTTTTATTATCAAAATCAAAAGCATCCCATTTTAAACCTAAAACTTCACTTCTTCTTAAACCATAAAAACTTGCAAGATAAATAACTATTTGTAAAGGGTCATCTTTAATTAAAGTAAAAAGTGTATTAAGTTCTGCTTGTGAATAAAAACTTCCTATAAATTGTTCTTTTTTAGGTCGCTCTACTCTATCAGCAGGGTTACTTAATATCAAATCTAGTTTTAAAGCTGTTTGTAATGCTTTTCTTATAACATTATGATAATGCAAAACAGTATTTCCTGTTAATTCTTTTGAATAAAGAAAATTATAAAACTTTTGAATTTCTACAGGTTTTAAATCATTAAGCAAAATATTTTTATCTTGAAAATAATCACAAATTTTATTTACAATTACTTTATATGAATCATAAGTATTTTCTTCAATCGTGTTTTTTATAGACATTAACCATTCTTTTAAGTAAGAAACAAAAAGTTTTTCATTTTTTGTTTCTTCTTTAATGTTTAAATTTTCTTTAAAATTAGTTAATATTTCTTGCATTTTCTGATTGGCTTCTCTTTTATTATTACCTTTTTCAGACAATCCTGTTGAAACCCATTTTTGTTTTCTTTTACCATTAATATCTTTATAATTTAAAACAACTTGATAAATATTATTTTTTATTTTTAGGCTTGCTGTTACATTCATTTAAACTCCTTCCTAAAATAACAGACTAGATTTAACCTACTATTGATACTTATGATAATAACATAAGAGTAAATTAAAATCTAGTTATTAGTTTTGATTTGTTAAATATGCTATAACATTTCTTTTTGGTATTTTATATTCTCTACCAACTTTTAATGATGGAA
>CANQFS010000060.1 GCA_947599825.1 uncultured Clostridia bacterium | reverse complement strand
TTGTTCTGCATTTTTTTGTAATGCTGCTTCTGTTAATACTTTTGAAGTACTTGGTTCATCATCTCTTGAATCTTTATTACTAGCCATATTTTTTAATTCTTCTTTAAAAGAAACTTCTTGTTTTTCTCCTATATCAATTTTTCTTTCAAGTATTCCTAATTTAATTAATCTTTCTTCCCATTGTTTATGCTCTTGCGGATTAGCATTTCTATTTCCAATTTTTTCTGCCGTCATAAAACTATGTAATACTTGATTTTTAAAAAATTCCCATTCTTTTGGAGATTTTACTTTCGATATAGCTAATTCTTCTAACTTTGTTGTTATTTCATCTCCATATTTCATAATTGCTATACCGAATATCTGGTTTTACTCCATATTGTTTCATTGCCATTTCAACTTTTGAAAATCTTTGCACTGGATTATCTCCACCCATTAATAAATAATATGCCACCATACTGTCATACTGATTCATCACTTGGGAATTATTTTCTCTAATACTAGGTAATAATATTGTTCTTACATTTCCTCTACTTTTAGTTTGATTCAATAAATCAGTTTCTATTAATGTTTCTGGTTTAAAATTGTTTGGAAATTGTTTTACTAAATCTAAACTTTCTATATAAATACTGATACTATCTTTCTCTATGGACATGGGAGAAATTAAAATTTCTCTTTTATAAAATAAGGAAATTTTATCGCTTATTTCATCTAATTTTGAAATATCTACATTAGAATGTTTATGCAATAAAGAATTTTTCTTAGGAATATTTTTTGTAAATTCTTTTAAATATTCTAAAATATTTTTTCTACTTATATCCAAATTCATAAAGCTCATCTCCTATTCTCTATGTGCTTGATATGGGCTTCTTGTTCTTATTTTTGTCTTTTTAATACTTTTATTATATCATTTTTTTAGAATCTAGTCAAAAATGGGATAAAACAAAGATGTACATATGTCTTAAGAAGAAGTATTAACCTAAACTTGACTTATAAATGGACAAAGAGGTCGCAAATAGCGACCTCTTTCTGATGCTATAGATATTTATTTTCTTCCGTACGTTCTGTTATTGTTATTTTGCCATTTTCGTCTCTTTGGTACTTAAACATTTGCATTATTGTACTTTGAGACCTTCCAAATAACGTACGCTTGGTATCGCCACACTTATTGCGCTAAAAAAACGCTCCGTGTATAATACCCTTACATTCTGTTGCCTTTTTAGGATTTTTCATTTTTACCTCCTGCCATTTTGGCTTGTGCTTATTAATAGTTTCTTTTATCCTAATCTCTGCGTTGCTAAGATAAGAGGTTTTCTACAGTGTATGGAAATATACTAACATAATTCTTTTAAATTTTCAACTAAATTTACTCATTTTCTCTACATATTCACCATCTTTAATTTTAGAAATAAAAAAATCAACCATTTCTGATTGATTTTCATATCAAATCTATTCAATTACCAATTAACAAAATCTAAATAATAAATTATTAAGATTTTGTAACATTTGCATAACTTATCTGTAATCGGCATAGCCTAAACAGCTAAGAAAGGTTCGAACAGATACGTCGTTGGTGCGGATGGTCAAATCAAAGTATTTTCAATGTTTTTATATGCTTTTTAACATATTATTTTAAATGAATTTTTTATACTTTTATATAATACATTAAATTTAAAAATCATATAAGATATTTTAAAAATTACTTGTATTGCATTACTTTTATTAAAAATGAGTAAATAAAAAAACTGGTGGCTAGACCAGTTCTTTCTCTTATAATTTAGTTTGAAAAGCAATTGATCTTACGAAGTCATTAATATTGTTATGCCATTCCATCGTAAATTCATATTTATTTTCTCCCGCTTTAACATGACATCTCAACTGCTTTGCCAACAGGCGTAAGCCTAAGCAATCGGAAGAAAAGCAATCGTAAGCAATTGCATTTGCCAAATTATAAAGATTTCCTTGTTGCCCTTCAACTACTTCAAGATATACATCCTGAATTTTGTCAAACTTTGTTTCTTCACTTTCCCCAACGGTCATGAGAGAAGATCCAGTTTTTGCATCATCGGGTGCAGAGATAGTGTACACACCATCTCTAGATTTTGTTGTAAGCATAATAATACCTCCACATATTAAAATAATGATTAAGATAAATTGCTAGCCCAATTCACTCGTATAAAAAATATATCACATTTTTATGTTGATTTCAATATTCCAATCAAATTTTACTCATTAAACAGGATTTTTTTAGCATACAAAGTAATTTAAAATCTCTACTGCATTACTATTACATTACTTTTATAAAAATAAGTCTTGTAAAATATTGATATTTCAATACTTACAAGACTTATTTGTTTTGGTGCGGATGAGAGGACTTGAACCCCCACCCTTTCGGACTAGATCCTAAGTCTAGCGCGTCTGCCAGTTTCGCCACATCCGCATCTTTATCTTATTGACAATATTTATATTAGCACATTTCTATGCCTCATGTCAATAGGTATAAACAAATTTATGAAGAAAAATTTTCCTCATATTCCAAGAAGAATTTTAAACGCCTAGAAAATTCACAACAAATATCTAAAGCCTTTTGATAAGTAAATACTTCAGAATTATAAGAAGAAATAGAAGTGAATAAAGAAATAACTTTTTCTTGCAACATAGATATTTCCCTAGATATTTTGCGCTTTTTTATTACACGTTGAACAAGTTTGACTTTGCTGGTTTGTAGATTTTCTAATTCTTTCATTAAAGTAGTAATTTTAAAGTTACATTCCTCAATTTCAATATGAGTAGAAAAAATTTGAAGTTCACGAATTTGAATAATCTTTACAGATACTTTTGTAATATTTGCAATATCTAGTGTAAGTTTCTTCTTTTTTTCTAAAGAAAGAGAACTTAAAACATCTAATTGCTTCCGAGAATTTGCAATAAAAGTGTTAATAATAGCTAAACACTGAGCATCTTCATTGGATTCTAAATTTTGTTTATTTTTATTAAACATAACAATTCCTCCTTATTTAAAGAAAAATGAACAACAGTTTATATGTTTATATAGTAGCATAAAAATAAAAAAATAGCAATATATATAATATTTTTCAAGAAATATAATTATAAAAAATAAATATAATTATAAAAAAAGTAAATATAATTATAAAAAATAAATATTGACATAAAATAGCAAAAATAGTATAATAAGAACATAAATTTTTATAAGAGCCACTCAAAACAATATTTGTAGGAGGAAAAAATATGGTAAACCGGAAAAGCTTATGTTGCACAACAATTGGATTAGTATTGGCAATACTTTTTGAAGTATGGCTAAACCAAAAAATTTCAATTGATTTTCCATGTATTATTACAACAACACTTCTCTATTGGGCTATTTTTATGCTGGTACTTGAAGCATTTTTGAAGGCTATCCACAAAGAAGATGTAAAAAACAATATTTTAATGATAATATTAACAACTTCTGGCTGTGTTGCAATGACAAGTTTGTTATTAGGAGGATTATTTTCTCAAGAAACAGAGAATAAGCCTATCTTCTTTACTATTTACTGCATTTCTTCTATTATTTTTATACTTGCAGTTATTGGCAAGGTAGTAATGAAGAATAAAGAAGAAAAAGATATTGAAAAAACAGAATAGGTTGTATATAATAAAAGCAAGGTAAATACCTTGCTTTTGTTATTGTGAAACGGTTATATTTAAACTTAATTTTTTGAAAGGATAAAATAAATGGAAATTAAGAAAAATCAAGAATATATTGTAGATATCATTGATTATGGAATGGAAGGAGAAGGCATTGCAAAAATAGAAAATCTTACAATTTTTATTCCAAATGCTATGAAAGGAGAAAAAGTAAAAATTCTAATTGTAAAAGTGCTTTCTTCTTATGCTTATGGAAAATTAATAGAAATTATAAAACCATCTTCTTATCGCATAGAAAGTGATTGTACCACTTACCAAAGATGTGGAGGTTGTAGTCTTCGACATATTGACTATGAAGAAACACTAAACATTAAGCAAAATATGGTGCAAAATTTAGTAAGCAAAACTTTAAATAAAAATGTGAAGGTAAAGCCAACTATTGGAATGGGAAACCCTTATCATTATCGTAACAAAGCACAATTTCCAATAGGACTAAATAAACAAAACGAAAAAGTAGTTGGCGTATTTGCAAAAAGAACTCATGAAATTATTCCAATGCAAGATTGTTTTCTTCAAAATACTATTTCACAAGAAATAGCATTTGCCATTCAAAAATTTATCATAGAAAAAGATATTTCGGTTTATAACGAAGAAACAAGAGAGGGCTTACTTCGTCATATTGTAATAAAAGTAGGAATTCGCACACATGAACTTATGTGCATTTTAGTTGTTAATGGAAATAAAATTCCATACGAACAAGAATTAGTAGAAATGTTAGTGAAACGTTATAATATAAAAACGGTTGTAAAAAATATAAATACAAAAAATACCAATGTCATTTTAGGAGAAGAAAACATAGTGCTTCATGGAGATGGCTACATTTATGATATTTTAGGAGATTATACTTTTAAAATCTCTCCTATGTCTTTTTACCAAGTAAACCCTGTGCAAGCCGAAGTGCTATACAATACGGCAATTGAAATGGCAAATTTAAGCAAAGAAGATATTTTATTTGACTTATATTGTGGAATAGGTACAATTGGAATTTTTGCATCTTCTTATGTGAAAAAAGTTTATGGAGTAGAAATTGTAGAGCAAGCTATTTACGATGCCAAAGAAAATGCAAGAATTAACCAAGTAGAAAATATTGAATTTATGGCAGGAGATGTGGAAAAGGTACTAACCAATTTAATAGAAAAGAAGCAAGTTTATCCA
>CANQFS010000059.1 GCA_947599825.1 uncultured Clostridia bacterium | reverse complement strand
TCCTTTCAAATGTAGATTTTAAATTCCATAAAAAAGCACTTATCCCCTCCTTGTTTTCTAAATTTATTTAACAACTCTGATTTTTTTTTAGAATAAAAATTTGACTAAATATGTAAAAATAATAATTTTAAGAAAAATATTATTTTAATATTGTTAAATAGTAAAATAATTTTATGTAATCTAATAAATTTATTAAATCATGACTTCACATAAAAAGCAAGAACTTTTCATCGTAAAATTTCGACAAAATGCTACATCACCTATTTATCATTGATTTTTTTATAAAAAATCAAGCCTAAGATTTTCTAACAAATAAAAATTTTAAGAAAATCTAAGGCTTGCCATATTTATGAGGAGAACTTTCCTACTATATAAAAAAAGTAGCACATATAGTACTACTTTTTTGTATACTCTTATATAATCTTAGACATTCACCATTTTGCTACTAGAACAAATTACTTTGTGTATTTATAATATCAAATGATGCAAAAGGAAACATTCCAATGCATCATTCTTCTTCCTCTTCGTTTTCGTCTTCTACTGGTAGTTCATCATATTCAAATTCATATTTCACTGGTTTATTTCTTTTTGGGTGGACTTTGGTTACGTTTGGAACTATAATTGTTCCGTTTTCTTCCATTTTTCTTTCTTGCTCTTTTCTTTCTTCTTTTTCTTCTCTTCTTTGTCTTTCTATTTTTCTTTCAAATTCTTTCTTTTCTTCCTTTTTATTATTCATTTGTTTATTTAACATTGCATTTGTTTTTTCCATTAAGTCTGGAACATAGTCTAATAGTTTGTCTAATGCAGAACTATGGCTAACTGGAAGAAGTTTTACACTATTTCCTTGAATTACTAAGAATGCAACTGGCGAAATGCTGACGCCTGCTCCACTACCTCCTCCAAATGGTAATTTGTATTGGATTTCCTCTTCTTTTTCTTTTTTACTATACTCGTCAATGGTTTCTCCCTTAAATTCGCTACCTCCTGCTGCAAAACCAAATCCCACTTTTGAAATAGGTATTATTACAATGTTGTTTGATGTTTCTATTGGCTCTCCTATAATTGTATTTACATCAACCATATCTCTTATGCTATTCATTGCGGTAAGCATAAGCCCTTCTATTGGATGTTCGCTCATATTTTTCTCTTCCTTTCTTTATTAATAACATACTACTATAAATAATATGTACTATTTTTATGCAAATTATACTATCTAGGTGAAGATGATATTCATTTTTATCTTGATATATAGGTGTTACAACATAGTGACAATTTTGAATTTGCTCTTTTTCTGTAATGTGTGGAAGTAAAATTCCTATTATGCTTCCTAAAAATGCAATGATATAGGAAGTTAATATAGCATCTTCGGTTCCTATGCTAACGTATAGTTGTAATTTTTTGATTCTAATTTGAAGTGCTTTTAATATAGCCCATGTTTGCTTTTTTAATGGAACGTCTTTTTCTAATTTTTTGAAATCTATTTTTTCTAATTGCTTACTTGTATAAAGCTTTTTCATCTTTTGATTATTTAATGAAAACCAAAGAAGTGGAATTTTTTCTAAAAAATAGATTCCAATTTTGACTTGATATGCGTCCTTTATTGTTGAAGTTGTTTGTTCTTTAGAAGATACTACTTCATTAAAGGCATTTTTTCTGTTATAAGTCATCTTTTCTTTAGAAGTTATTCTTTCTTTGTTTCCCAACTCTAAATTTTTTATTTCAATGCGAATGCTAGAAAGTAAAAGTATTACAAAGAGTAATAAAAAAAGAATAATAATGCCTAGAAAAATAAAAACTAATACCATTTCTTCCCTCCGGTATTAGTTTTTCCACTATTTTCTTGTTTATACTTGATTGGAATGTTTTGCTTTTTCTACTACAATATCTCCAAATATTTTTTCTTGAGAAGTGGTTACTTTGCTTCTTCTAGATAGTTCTAATAGTCCTGTAAAAGCTGTTACTACTTCTTGTTTATTGTGTTCTGATAATTTGTATAATTTGTTAAAAACGAATCTTGGTTTTTTTAGCAGTTCTCTAAACATTTCTTTTACTTTATTTCCTACAGTGTAAGTGTCTGTAATTGCTATTTTTTCAATATTTTTTGCATTTTGATTTAAACGATTTTTGTTTTTTTCTATAATTTGACTATATAATTCAACAATCATTTCTTTTTCATATTCTCTTTCCAATTTTTGTTTTGGAAGTTCTATTGTTTCTTGCATTTTGTAGAATCTATTTTTGCTTGCTTCATAGAATGCTTTTAGTTTACTTGATATTTCCTTGTACTTTTTATATTCAATAATTCTTTGTAATAATTCTTCCTCTGTTAGCTCTCTTTCATCTTCTACTTCTGTTGGCAATAAATTTTTTGATTTTATATATAAAAGAGTTGATGCCATAATTAAGAATTCACTAGCAATTTCTAAATTCATCTTTTCCATTTGATTTAAATATTCTATATATTGGTCTGTAATTTCACTTAATTTGATGTCGTAAATGCTCATTTTATTTTTGTCTATTAGATGACACAATAAATCAAGCGGGCCTTCGAAGTTTTCTAGCTTTATTGCATATTTATTTGTTTCTAATGTTAATACATTTTGCATTTTTTATTTCCTTCCTAACATTTTATTATATTTGTAAGTAGTTACTTTTTAGTTCTTCATATTATTTTTTTATTGTTCATTTTTGAAGCTTATTTCTCTATTCTTCTAGTTTCTATTCTTTTATTTTTTGTTTTTTTGCTTTTTATTCTTCTATTTTTTCTATTGCTTCTTTTATATGTTCTTCTGTATAGCCTTTTTTTACTAAATATTGCTTTATTTCTGTTTCGTCCATATTAACTGACTTTTTTACTGCTATATTATCTGCTGATTTTTGCTCATATTCTTCTAGTTCTTCTCTATTTTTTTGCACATAGTCTTCTATTAAATTATTTGATATTCCTTTGGAAGCTAGTTTATATTTGATTTCTTTTACAGAAAAATTTTTTAATGCCATAAATTCATGTACTGCTCTTTCTATATAGTTTTCATCACTAATATAACCATTTTCTTTTAGGTTTACTATAATATCTTCTAATAAATTTTCTTCTATAAGTGATTTAAATTTTGTTTTTATTTCTCTTTCTGTTCTTTTTTTGTACATTACATATTTTAATACTTTTGTTTTTTCATTATCAAATTCTTCTATGGTATACATTTATTTTCCTTCTTTTTTATTTTCCCTCATTTTACTACATGAAATAAAAAATAGCAAGATTTATCTTGCTATTTTTTTAACATTCCTTTAGTTTTCAATATGTCTTTTAATGCTGCCTGTAAGACTTGCGAAAAATTAATATTATTTGCTTCTGCGAGTTTATTTAGCCATGCTGGCAATGTTAGTGTCTTTTTTACAGATACTACTTCTACTTCACTTCTTACAAGTGGCATCCATACACGAACTAGAATTGGTTTTTCATTTTCTTTGCATATTATTTTTTCTAATGGTGTAGGCTCTGGGATTTCTATTTTTTCTTCTTCACATTCTACCATATATAATCCTAAAGCTTCTTCTGCATTTTTTAATGCTTCTTCTGTAGTATCTGCACAAGAAATACAACCTTGTAAATCTGGAAAATAGATATTAATTCCATCTTCCTCGTAATTTAAAATTGCTACATATTCATAAACATTTTTCATGATTTTACTCTCCTTTTATTCAAACTTTATTCCCGATTGCTTTTCTATATTTTTAAGGTACCTATTTTTATATTCTTCTTTCCTATTGGAATAGCCACTATTGTCTTTTCATTTTCTTTTTTTAAAATGTAATAATCACCTTTTATTCTATCTAGTATCCAATTATGTCTTTTTAATATTTTAATTACTTCTTTTGGTGAATAGCTTTTCATTATTATATGTTTCCTTTCTATATTATATACGTATTTAAAATACGTGTCAAATATTTTTATAAAATGAATGACATATTTTTTTATAAAATGATTGAAATATTTTTTTATAAAATATATTGATATGTTTTTTCAAAAAAATAGAGACAAATCAAAATTAGTTTTTTCTAATTTTGATTTGCCCCTATTTTTTATTTTTATCAATTCTTTATAATTATTTCATATTCTTATTCTTATTTTCATTCTTATTTTGACTAAATATTTTTATTCTTATTTCCATTCTTATTTTGACTATATATTTTTATAATCGCCTATTCTTCACTTTCTTCTTCCTCTTCTGTTTCATCTCCTAAGCTTTTTTCAAATGCTTCATTGAAGTTTGCTCTGATTTTTTCTTCTATTTCTTTAGCTACTTCTGGATTGTCTTGTAAATATTTCTTTACATTTTCTCTACCTTGACCAATTCTTTCACCATTGTAGTTAAACCATGAACCACTTTTTTCAATAATATCTAGGTTTACGGCAATATCTAAAATATTTCCTTCTTTTGAAATGCCTTTTCCATAAACAATATCAAATTCTGCTTCTCTAAATGGTGGTGCTACTTTATTTTTTACTACTTTTACTCTTGCTCTATTTCCTATTACTTCTCCGTCTTGTTTAATATTTTCTACTTTTCTAATATCTAAACGAACAGATGCATAGTATTTTAGTGCTCTACCACCTGCTGTTGTTTCAGGGTTACCAAACATAACGCCTACTTTTTCTCTTAATTGATTTATGAAAATAATAACTGATTTTGATTTGTTAATAGCACCTGCTAATTTTCTTAATGCTTGTGACATTAATCTTGCTTGAAGACCAATATGAGAATCTCCCATATCGCCATCAATTTCTGCCTTTGGTACTAAAGCTGCTACAGAGTCTATAACAATGACATCTAAAGCTCCACTACGTACTAATGCTTCTGCAATTTCTAATGCTTGCTCTCCTGTATCTGGTTGAGATACTATTAAGTTATCTATATCTACTCCTAAATGTTTTGCATAAACAGGATCTAATGCGTGCTCTGCATCAATAAATGCAGCTTCTCCACCTTGTTTTTGTGCTTCTGCTATCATGTGTAATGCTAATGTTGTTTTTCCAGAAGATTCTGGACCATATACTTCTACAATTCTTCCTCTAGGAATTCCACCAATTCCTAATGCAATGTCTAAACTTAATGCTCCTGTTGGAATAGCCTCTACATTCATTGCTTGGAAGTCGCCTAATTTCATAATAGAACCTTTACCAAATTGCTTTTCTATTTGACCTAATGCTGCTTCTAATGCTTTCATTTTTTCTGAATTTTCTTTTTCCATGTTTTTTCCTCCTAATTTGTTTTGTTCAAACGCTTGTTTGTACTTATTATATACTAACTATTTTTTTTGTCAAGCATTTTTTTGAAATTTTTTATTTCTTCTTTTTTGTTTCTTTTGTTATTCTATTTTTTTCTTTTGTATATAGTAATATTTTAATACTTTATATTTCAATATTTTATATTTTAATATTTTATATTTTAATATTTTAATATTTCAATATTTTATATTTTAATATTTTATATTTTAATATTTTATATTTTAATATTTTATATTTTAATATTTTATATTTTAATATTTTATATTTTAATATTTTAATATTTCAATATTTTATATTTTAATATTTTATATTTTA
>CANQFS010000058.1 GCA_947599825.1 uncultured Clostridia bacterium | reverse complement strand
TTTTGGTTAAATTCAAAATAAAAAAAGAAAAAGACTGTTGAGCAAAATATTTTTATATACTTTGTCAACAGTCTGAATAAAATCCATTCGTTTGAATGGCTTTTACTGACGCTTAGCATCAGTTCGGGTCAGGTCCTAATCTAGTAAACTATTTCAGACCTAGTAGAATATCTATCTACAATGTATAATATTCCTTAATTTTTTTAATTATACACTAAAAATTAGAAAAAAGTATAGTATTTTTTAAAAAAATTATAAAAATACTTGATTTTTTTACCATTCTTATGTAAAATATAAAATATATCTTTTAAAAATTTCATTTTTCATCATGAAAGGAGACAGCTTATGTTAGAAGTTACAATTGTAGCAAATGAGTCAGAATTTTCGAAAGGAGAAGAAATGCGGCTGCAATATTTAGCAGACACATGGAGAATTGAAGACAAGTGTACTATTCGTGACGTTATGCATCGCTTTGGAATGAGAGAAAATTTAAGTGTCAGTGTGTATGGAAACAGCGAGGAGGGTTTTACTTTGAATTGCCATAAAACTGCAATATCTCCAAAAGTTGCAACAGCGTAAAGTATACTATGAAGTTGCAAATTTATTAAAGACATTCAAAAATCAACAATATAGAAGCGAAAAAGAAGCAGAGGGCTATAATTAGTCCTCTGTTTTTCTATGAACCAAGAGGGGTGTCCTTAGGCGTTCCAAAATGGAACGAAAAGGGGCGTCCCTCCTGTTCTATGTTCTATAAAATAATTGCTGTAGGAATATAATTTTCATCTGGTGGATATACATATTCATCATTTGGCTTTTCTACTTCTTTTATATTAGTTACCTCTAAAATTGGCATATCACTTCCATGATAAGTGCCTTTTGTAATTTTTCCTTCTAGTTCTACCCATATACTATCACGAAAAGAAATAGCATCTTTATAATGGCAAAGGAAACCAACTACTACAGTTTGAAAGTCAGAACTGATTATCATATTACGTCCTAATACAAATTGTTCTTGGTCTAAATCATAAACACGATAGACAAAACCTGAAAACTTGATTTTTTGCCCAATGTAAGAATCCATATTATCATGAACTTCTTGTAAGATAGTTGCATAATTTTGCGATGTTAATTCTGTAATACCATTATAATTTATGCCATCACCTATATCATTGGTACTTGCTTTATAAAGTCTAAAACCAATAACTACGCATAAGCAAATAACAATAAAAATAATAATAGCAAGTAGTATTTTAAAAATAAAAGAACTATTTAACTTAAAATTATAAACAAACATTAAAAAACCTTCTTTCTTTATTTCTTTGGTAAAAGGATAATTCATATTATCTTGTAATAAAAATAATATATATTACCTTAAAACCAAATAATAGGTTAGTACAATATATGTTTTGAAAGAAGAAATATACTTGAAAAATCAAAGAAACTATGATAAGATATTAGTAGTTTTTATATAAAAATCCTTTTTTTCTAGGATAATTCCTAAACAAAAGCAACTTGTTAACCACATTTCATAAGAAAGAAGGAGTAAAGTATGGAAAAGAAAAAAGAGCCTATCGACAAAGCAATCTATATTGCATTTCTAATTATTATGGCGTTGTTATTTTGCGATATAACTGTCTTTTTTCAAAAATGTTACTGGCATCATGATGACTCTATAGTGTTAGAAACAGCATCTACTAGTATTATGATAGGAATAATAGAAGGCATCATTCTATTCGACTTATTAAAGTATCGCAAACCAAGAATTCTGCCTACTAAATTTGATACGACAGCTTTTTGCATAGCTCTGCTATTTGCATTATTGCACTTTACTGGTACGCCAGAAAATAGTTATGATATCTATTTTTCAATTGTACTCATTCTTTTCTTTGTTGTAATAATTCATAGGGTACTAATACCAATTCTACCTTCTTTCAAAAACAGGCATTAATTGCCTGTTTTTTCTTGATTTTTTTATTCATTCGTGATATAGTAAAATACATGAAAATATGTAAAAACAGAAAGGAAGAAAAACATGGGACTATTTAAAACTTATAGTGAAAAAGAAGTAAAAAGAGTAATGCCATTGGTTGAAAAAATCAATAGTTTAGAAGATGAAATTTCAAAATTAACAGACACAGAATTAAGAAATAAAACAGATGAATTTAAAAATAGATTACAAAATGGAGAAACTTTAGATGACCTTTTACCAGAAGCATTTGCCGTAGTAAGAGAAGCTTCTAAAAGAGTGCTTGGAATGCGTCATTTTGATGTTCAGTTAATTGGTGGTATCATATTACACCAAGGTAGAATTGCCGAAATGAAAACAGGTGAAGGAAAAACTTTAGTTGCAACTTTACCAGTTTATTTAAATGCTCTTACAGGAGAAGGCGTGCATGTTATTACCGTAAACGACTACTTAGCAAAAAGAGATAGTGAGTGGATGGGAAAAGTATATCGCTTTTTGGGCTTAAGTGTTGGACTTGTTATTGCTGGTATGAATCCAAGCCAAAAACAAGAAGCATATCATTGTGACATTACTTATGGAACTAACAATGAATTTGGTTTTGACTATTTAAGAGATAATATGGTTATTTATAAAAACCAATTAGTACAAAGAAAATTAAAATATGCTATTGTCGATGAAATTGATAGTATTTTAATTGATGAGGCTCGTACACCTCTTATTATTTCAGGTAGAGCCAATAAATCTTCTGACCTTTATAAAAAAGCAGATAATTTTGTAAGACGCCTAAAAGCAAAAGTTATTGTTGAAGAAGATGTAAAAGACTTCGAGCAAGCAGAAGATAACGAAAACTACGATTATATTGTAGACTTAAAAGCAAAATCTGCTTCTTTAACACAAAAAGGTATTAAAAAGGCAGAAGAAGAATTCCGTATTGAAAACTTTAATGATATTGAAAATTCAGAACTAGTTCATAATGTAAATCAAGCCTTACGTGCACATGGAATTATGAAAAAAGATATAGATTACATTGTAAAAGATGGAGAAGTTCTAATTGTAGATGAATTCACAGGTCGTATTATGTATGGAAGAAGATACAATAATGGACTTCATCAAGCAATAGAAGCAAAAGAAAATGTAAAAATTGCAGATGAATCTAAAACTTTAGCAACGATTACTTTCCAAAATTACTTTAGAATGTATGAAAAATTAGCCGGTATGACTGGTACTGCTATGACAGAAGCAGATGAATTTGAAGAAATTTATCATTTAGACGTTATTGAAATTCCTACCAACAAACCAATGGTAAGAGACGACCATCAAGACATCATTTATAAAAATGAGCCTGCTAAATTTAGAGCAGTTATTCAAGATATTAAAGCAAGTCACGAAAAAGGTCAGCCAGTATTAGTAGGTACGGTTTCTATTGAAAAGTCTGAAAAACTAAGTAGTCTTCTTAAAAAAGAAGGAATTAAACATGAAGTATTAAATGCAAAATTCCATGAAAAAGAAGCAGAAATTATAGCACAAGCAGGAAAATTTGGAGCCGTTACTATTGCAACTAACATGGCAGGTCGTGGTACCGATATTATGCTTGGTGGAAATAGCGAATATTTAGCAAAACAAGAAATGAGAAAATTAGGCTATTCAGAAGACTTAATTGAGCAAGCAACTGCATTCAATGAAACAGATAATCAAGAAATTCTATCAGCAAGAAAGAAATTTAAAGAATTAGAAGAAAAGCATGATAAAACTATTCAAGAGGAAAAAGAAAAAGTATTACAAGCTGGCGGTCTAAAAATTATTGGTACAGAACGCCACGAATCAAGAAGAATTGATAACCAGCTTCGTGGACGTAGTGGACGTCAAGGAGATCCAGGAGAATCTCGCTTCTATATTGGTCTTGATGATGATTTAATGAAAATCTTTGGTGGAGATAAAGTAACTGCAGTTTATAACTTACTTGGTGCAGATGAAAACATGCCAATTGAAGCAAAAATGATTTCAAAATCTGTAGAAACAGCGCAAAAGAGGGTAGAAGGTAGAAACTTTAGCATTCGTAAAAACGTTCTTTCTTATGATGATGTTATGAACGCACAAAGAGAAATTATTTATGCCCAAAGAAGACAAGTGCTTGATGGCGAAGATTTAAAAGATAAAATATTACGAATGATGGATTCTGTTGCAGAAGATGTTGTAAGTATGTATTTATCTGAAGATCCAGTTAATCGTGATGCTTTAATGCAAGATATTCAAACTACATTTGCTATTGAAAAATTACATTCTCTTAAAGAAAAGAATTTAAATGCTTCTGATATTATACAAGAATTAAAAGATAGAATTCATGAAATTTATGAGCAAAAAGAAGCAGACTTTGGCTCTGAAAATTTAAGAGAATTAGAGCGTGTAGTTATGCTTAAAATTGTTGACCAAAGATGGATGGACCACATTGACAATATGGACGAACTTAAAAATGGTATTGGTCTTCAAGGATATGGACAAAAAGATCCAGTTGTTCAATATAGATTAGTTGGTGGAGAAATGTTTGATGAAATGAACGCAAACATTAAAGTAGATGTTGTAAAATTCCTTTTAAATGCTAGAAAGAAAGAGGGCGGAATTGCTACAAGACAAGAATCTGCTCAAATTACAAATGCAAGTTTAGAAGATACTGCTATTAAATCTTTAGACGGAACAACTCCACAAAAAACTAACACACCTGTTGTAAATAATACGCCAAAAGTAGGTAGAAACGACCCATGTCCATGTGGTTCGGGCAAAAAGTATAAGAATTGTTGCGGGAAGAATGCTTAAATAGTTTATTACAAGAAGGAGTGTATCCAAAAGAAATTGGATAATACTTCTTTTTTGTGTAAAAAAATTAATATTTTTTTGTAAAAATATTAAATATGAAGTCAAAAAATAATACAATGTAAATGTTCATAATACAAAAAAATGAGAGATTTATTATGGATAATGCAAATGGAGATATTATAATATATCAAACAGACGATGGACTAACAAAAATAGATGTCAAAATTCAAAATGAAACAGTATGGTTATCTCAACAACAGATGGCTGAACTATTTGGTACTTCAAGAACAAATGTAATAGAACATATAAACAATATTTATTTAGAAGAGGAACTTGATAAAAATTCAACTTGTCAGAATTTCCGACAAGTTCAAAAAGAAGGAAATAGAACTGTTTCAAGAGAAATTCCTTTTTATAATTTAGATATGATAATTTCTTTGGGCTATAGAATAAAATCTAAAATTGCTACTAATTTTAGAAAGTGAGAGTATATGAACAAGGAAATCCATATAAATTAGATACTAATGTATTATATTGATTTATCTTCAGGAGCAATGCCATATAAAATATATAATGTTAAAAAAATATTTATAAATAAATTGTCAAAAAAAAGTTGTTATGGTAAAATATTTTTAGAGAAATATTTTTTGAGATAAGTCTTGAAGATTAAGGAGTGAAAAAAGTATGAGTAATCTTACTTTATTAACACAAGAGCAGTGTTTTGAAAGTGATAAATTAGATATACTAGAAAAAAGAGGACCAGAGGCAGCAATAACAGATTTTTCTATTCTTTTAGGAGGATATGTTTCAGACTATCATATAGATAGTGATGATTCT
>CANQFS010000057.1 GCA_947599825.1 uncultured Clostridia bacterium | reverse complement strand
TTAAAGAGAGTAGCAGAATTAAGAGAAAAAGCAATAAGAGATGAGAAAAATGGCCTAAGGCATGCAAGAGAAGATGGTTTGAAGGAGGGGCTAGAAAAACGGAATAGAGCAACGGAAAAAAAGAGCGGAATAAAAAAACGGAATAGAAAAACGGAATGAAAGAAACAGAAATAAAAATAGCAGAAAAATTAAAACAAGAAAATATGTCCATTGAAAAAATATCAGAAATAACAGGGTTAACAAAAGAAGAAGTAGAAAAATTATAATATATTTATTAATTTCTTTTATAATATAAAAATAGTAAGTAAAAACATAAAAATATTTTAAGATAAAAAACGACAAAAACTGTCGTTTTTTTATTTGGTTTTTTACGCCTTTTTGTCCTAAAATGGAACGCTTAAGGCCCTTCTTTTGTGTGCAAATTGTATAATAAAACTGTGTAAAAATTCTCAAGTAAAATTGCTCAGTTTAAAAGAGAAATTTTCTTAAGTTGTCGCTTGACAATTTGTAGAATCGAAATTTTTATTTCTAAAAATGAAATTATGTAAAAAAGTTATTAACTAAAAAGCCTTAATTCATTGTGTTTAATAAACCCTAAAGATATAATAAAACAAAAAAGAAGGAGTTGGAAACAAATGAAAAAACAGCAAAAACAACAGAGAAATGTAAATTGTATAAGAAATTTATGCAAAAATTCTCAAGTAAAATTGAGCAAATGTGCGGAAAGATATAGTGGAATAACCTTAATTTCATTAGTAATAACAATAATTATTTTAATAATATTAGCAGGTGTAAGTATAAGTTTAATATTAGGAGAAAACGGCTTATTTACAAAAGCACAAAAAGCAGCAAAAGATATGGATATAGCTAGCTTAAAAGAACAAATAGGAACAGAATTACTTAGCATGCAAATAGAAAATGAGGAAAATAATTTTGTAATAGAAAAAAGTGAAGTAGAAAAAGTACTAAGCAAATATGGACAAGTTATAAAAAGCGAAGATGGAAACATTATAGGTTTAAAGCCAACAGGAAAAGACTATGAAATACCATTTAGTGAGCTATGGCAAGGAGAAACCACCAATAGCTATAATGCAACAAAACACGTAAATGTCCCAAAACTATCAGAAGGAATGATACCAATAAAATATAATGGAAGCCAATGGGAAATATGTAGTGAAGAAGATAGTGAGTGGTATAATTATGATGAAGATAAAAAAGAATGGGCAAATGTAATGTTATCAGATGGAACATATAATGGAGAAAATGCAAAAGTAGGGCAAAAAATAGAAGATAAAGACTTAGGAAGTATGTTTGTATGGATACCAAGATATGCATATAGCATAAATGAATATGGAGAAGAAAAAGATGCAGAAGGAACAACGCAAAAAATAACAGATGTAACCTTTTTAGTAGGAACTACAAATAAAGATGAACAAGGAACAAAATATGCTTTAGACTATAATACCGATGAAGTAGAAAAAGCAAAAGAAGAAGCAGAAGGAAAAACAGTATCAACACCCAAAATAGTACACCCTGCCTTTAATTTTGGAGGAACAAACCTATCAGGAATATGGGTAGCAAAATTTGAGGCAAGCATGGAAGGAGAAAAAAATACAAATACAGTAGGTACAACAGGAGATGATATTACAACTAAAAATGTAAAAGTATTACCAAATGTGCAAAGCTGGAGATATATAAGTGTAGGAAATGCGTTTACAAATTGCCTTGCAATGAATGATAACGAAAATATATATGGAATAACAAGCGCAGTAGATAGCCACTTAATGAAAAATAGTGAATGGGGAGCAGTAGCATACTTATCAGCATCACAATATGGAATAACACCAAAAATAAATGAGTTATATGAAAAAGATTCTGAAAAACGCAAAGCATATACAGGAGGAAAAGATTATAGCTCTAATTTAACGCAGAGTACAACAAATAATATAACAGGAGTATATGACATGTGTGGAGGAGCATGGGAATATGTAGCAGCATATTACGATAATCAAAATGGCAATCTAGAAACAAACGGAACACCTGCATATTTTGAAGGAAATAAATTAAAAACAGGATATGAGAAATATTGGGATAAATATGAAGTAGACGAAGAAGAAAAAACAGCAAACCTAAATGAAATCGATAATACGAAAATAAAAAATTTAGCAGAAGAAAGGTTAAACCTAATGAAAGATGTAAAAGGGGTAGGAATGTATGATGTAAAAAATACATTTTCATTCTATGGTAAAGCAAATGGTTCATGGAATTGGATAACAGATGTTCAAGGTACTACTACACAATATGGAGTAGGAATATACAATAATGACTCTATTCTAGTAGGAAATATCTCGCAACCTTTCTTGCTTCGCGGTGGCTGGTGGATAGATAATACTTACGCTGGTGTATTTGCTTCTGATGGTGGACTAGGTGATGCTTATTCGGGGCAACGGCTTCCGCCCAGTACTAGTTGCACTTTGAGTTGCACTTTGATTGCTAGTGTTTTGACAAGAGTTGGTTCTTATATTCAAAATAGAATAAATAAAGAAAAAGTGTCCAAAAGTTAATTGTCATATATGGCGAGCCTTAGATTTTCTTAAAATTTCCATTTGTTAGAAAATCTTAGGCTCGTTTTTTTATATTAAATTAAATACATTTTATCTTAATACACGAAACCAGTCAAAGAAAATTCTATCTAACATATTAGAAACACTAATCTTTTTTACTTCTGCATTAGCCACAATATCTACACTACAAAGTGTCTCACCATTTAATTGATAAAAAACCTCACCAACCTTTTGCCCTACAGAAACAGGAGCGCTAATAGTATCTGGCAAAGACACTACTTGTTGAATGTTTGAACTAAAGCCTTTTGTAAGTAATGTTCCACAATCTTCCTTAAAAATAACGTCTATTTGCTGAGTTGTACCTTTTGCAACAGGAATGCTTTTTAATACATCGCCTGCTTTAGCAAACTGTTCATAAGAATAGTTACTAAAACCATAATCTAATAATTTTTGTGCTTCTTCAAATCGAACTTTCGTAGAAGGAGCTTTCATAATAACAGCAATTAAAGATAAATTGTCTCTAGTAGCACTGGCAGATAAATTATATAAAGCAAGGGCAGTTGAACCTGTTTTTAAGCCAGTTGCACCTTTATAATTTCGAATCAGTTTATTTGTATTAGTAAGCTGAGACTTACCATCTCTTAAAGTATCTATCCAAATAGTTGTATAATTCATAATACTAGGGTGATTTCTTAGTAATTCTCTAGACATCAGTGAAATATCATAACTGGAAGTAACATGACCATCTGTATCAAGTCCATGACAATTCTTAAAGCAAGTATCATTCATTCCTAATTCTTTTGCTCTATTATTCATTTTTTCTACAAAGGCTTCTTCTGAACCTGCCAAATATTCTGCCATAGCAACAGTGCAATCATTAGCAGAAGCTACGCAAATTGCCTTCAGCATTTCATCTACAGTCAATTCTTCTCGCACGTCTAGCCAAATTTGTGAACCTCCCATACTAGCAGCCTTTTCACTGCAAGGAACCTTATCTGTTAAAGAAATAATATTGCTATCTAAAGCTTCCATAATAAGTAAAATACTCATTAATTTAGTAACAGAAGCAGGGCGAAGCTGCTCATGGCAGTTATGCTCATATAAAATTTTTCCAGAATTTTGTTCTATTAAAATAGCACTTCCTGATTCTAATTCCAAGGTAGAAGTAGGAGCAGTAGTAGTTTCAAGAGTAGGTTCTTCTGACCATATAAAAGAAGTTGCATAAGCAAATGAACTATAAAATGTAAAAAAACAAAATAAAATTACCAAAAAACTAGGCAATAATTTACGCATAGTAGAAAACCTCCTATCAAAGTTTAATTTATATATATGAAAAAAAAGAGAAAATATGTAATAAGATTAATATTTCATAAAGTAATATAGACATTTTTTTTGAATATGTTATAATAAAAGAAAAAATGAAAATAAAGAGGAAAAATGGAAGAAAAAATTGAAAAAGGGAAAATAATGAATTTTTTTGTCAAAATATTTTGGATTTTCATGATAGGAAGTTTTCTAGGATTTGTAGCAGAAACTATTGTAGTTCTTATAAAAGAAGGTCATTATGAATGTAGACAAGGCTTGTTATATGGACCTTTTGTGCAAATATATGGAATAGGAGCGGTTGTTTACTATTTATTTGTACCAAAAATTAAAAAAAGCAAAAATGTATTTTGGATTTGTATGATAGTAGGAGGAATATTAGAATATTTATTTTCTTATATTCAAGAAGTACTATTTGGAACTATTTCTTGGGACTATTCAAATTACTTTTTAAATTTAAATGGAAGAACTAGTTTGTTACATTGCATATATTGGGGAATTGCGGGTATTTTAGTAGATAAAGTGCTATGTCCTTTTGTAGATAGAACTGAAAAATATATGAAAAACAAAATATTTAAGCAAATAACAATAATTATTGCAATTTTTATGCTATGTAATATTACTATTTCATGGAGTGCAGCTAATCGTCAAGAGGAGAGAATGAAAAAAATTCCCCCACGAACAAAATTTGATTATTTTTTAGATAAACATTATCCAAACGAAGTAATGGACAAAATTTATACCAACAAAATTGATAAATTGAAAAATAATTGATAAATAAAAAACAATTGATAAATAAAAAACAATTGATAAATAAAAAACAATTGATAAATAAAAAACAATTGATAATTAAAAAATAATTGATAATTAAAAAATAATTGATAATTAAAAAATAATTGAAGAATTATATTAACGCAAAAAGCAGAATTATGCGAGCCAAGCAAATTCTGCTTTATTACATCTTATAATCTAAACAATTGCATAACAATAGAATTTCCATCACTACTTGCTTTTATACCAATGTCGAAATCTGAATCATTACGAAATTTAAAATCTAAAGAACCATAAGAAACGGCAGCATCTTTCCCTTCAGGAACATAAGTTACATCTTTTCCATGTTCATGTCTTTCTACTACAACTAAAGTAGGAATATTAAGTACTGCATTATATAAAGTACTACTTACTTGGCAGTTTCCACCGCCTATATCTCTTTGTGTTTTCTTATCAATAATAACATTAGCTTCTTGATAACCTCTTTCAGGAGTAGGGTCTCCAACAATTTCATTAAAAGAAAATGTTTGTCCGCCTACGTATAATGGTGTTATTTAGAATAGAACAAGTAATAGAGATATTTGTTAATCTTCCAGCTTCCTTATCTTTTATAACAGTTGAATATGAAGAAATTTCATTCTCATCTGAAATATTTTGCATAATTTCATTACTATTTTCAATAATGTTAGAAACACGATTTTTACTTTCTTCTAAATTTTCATCAATAGGACTTACTCCCATTTGCTCAGAATTGAAATTGCTATTAGAAGAATTATTTTGGCTAGAAAACGGGTTACTAAAAAAGAAAAAAATAGCAATAATAACTAAAATAATAACAATTCCTATAATGATATAATTTTTCATATAAAAATTCATTCCCTCCTAATTTCATATACATAATTATGAAATATTATTTACTACGCTTTTTATAGTATTTCCAAAATACTGAAAAATATAAGCAGTTGACAAAATTAAAAAATATAGTATAATTAAATATGTAAAACAAATTAGGGAGAGAAAAAAATGGTAGCAAAAATTTGGAAAAAAGCATTACTTTTTATCTTGCTAATTGCGTGTTTATTCAATATTGTAATAAAAATTGTGCATAAAAATTCCTTGAACCAAGAATTAGAAGCATCTGCACAATATATACAACAGCAAGAGGTAGAAAATAAAATAATGCAATAAAATATATAAATGGTAAAATTAAATTACCGTTTTTGTAAAAATAAAAAGACACATAATTAAACTTATGATACAATGTTG
>CANQFS010000056.1 GCA_947599825.1 uncultured Clostridia bacterium | reverse complement strand
GTTTTAAATCCCTGTGTTTTCTAATTTCTTTAGCAACAGTAGTAGGATCTTTTCCAATAGTTTGAGCAATAGCAGATTTACTAGAACGAGATTCTATACCTTTTTGAATAATTTGCCTTTCTTGTAAAGTTAAATGAGTATTATCATATTTCATAATTACAACTTCCTTTCGTAATCAGAAACATCACATAATATTATTATATCAAAAAGAATTTAGTCTTACAAATTCAACTGGAATTGGGTGTAAGACTAAATTCCTTTTTCCTATTTTAAAACTGGAATTTAAATTTTCACTTCACAATTATTAAAATGCTACGTTGCTATCTTGTAATTTTTATATTAGTATGCTATAATTCCATTGTTACTATTAACGATTATACAGAAAGGAGTAATGTATGCAAGTGCATCAATACAACGTAGAAGATCTTTTTTGTAACTATGTAAACCGGGTTTTGATGAATTGTCCGTTCTTAAAACTGAAGATCAACGATTCTGCTGTTATCATTAGTTTTGGGATAGAAAGCTGCAAATACGATGCAAGTGACACGCATCAAGAATTTCTCGAACGTGAAAAATATGATATTAAAACCGATATTGACACGTTAGAAAGATTATTAACATCAGTTCATTCTATTCCTAATACCTTTTGTGAGAAAATCTCCAAAGATGAACTCTTATTAATACATAAGAAAGAAATAACTCTTGCTTGCACAGAAACAGCAACTTTATTAAAAGAGAATATTTTTCTTGATTTTAATGACTTTATGGAGTATATAAAAAATAACAAAAGAACTATTCTCTTTGTATCTAAGCAAAGGTACTTTAGTACTACAACAAAGAATGGAAATGTACCATGTATGTGTGATGCTATTCCTGTAAGTAGGTACAACTATGTTGAAGCATTTGTTGTTGGATCCATAGGATGTGGGTACACTGCTCATTCGAATAACCCTTTTGATGGGAACAGCTCAGGAATAATAAAGGAGGAATTTGTAGTCACTCGGCAGATTGTAGAAAGCTTAGACAAAGATACTTTTAATGTTTATATTTTAAAAGAATCAGAAACTGAGATTTCCTACGAAATTATTAACAAGAATTTATGATTATAAGTTCGAATTAAGGCAAAGGGTGTCAAATAAGGACACCCTTTGTGCATTTTACGATAAATTAGTCATACATAAAGAGTTGTAAATATCTACATCGTTGGTACCAAATAAGTATCTGTTCAAGTTTTTAGAATACATAGTAAAAATACCATTCTGAAAAAGGATGGTATTTTTTATGGCTTATTTCAGACCTAAAAAATCAAAAAATAGTTGACCTTGTCAAACAATTGTTTTATAATCATGCTTAAATAATTAAAATAATATATTGAGAAATGGAGATGATATTATTGAGAGAAATTGACAAAACTAATAAATCCTTTGAAGATATTAAGCATGTTGACAAAAATGGTATTGAATATTGGTATGCTAGAGAATTACAAAAGGTTTTAAATTACAAGGAATGGAGAAAATTTGAAAATGTAATAAACAAAGCAAAAGAATCTTGTAAAAATAGCAATATTAGTGTGATTGAACATTTTGTCGACACCGACAAGTTGTCAAAACGTGCTAACAATGCAGAGGTTGTAATTAAGGAATATAAATTAACTCGTTATGCTTGTTATTTAATAGCACAAAATGGAGATAGTAGAAAAAAAGTAATTGCTTTAGCTCAAACATATTTTGCAGTTCAAACTAGAAAGCAAGAGATTACAGAAAAAGAATATACTATGCTAACAGAAGATGAAAAGAGATTTTATCAAAGAGATTTAACAAGAAAAGGAAATTATTCACTTAATCAAACTGCTAAAAAGGCAGGAGTCAAAAATTTTGATAAATTTCATAATGCAGGATATAAAGGCTTATATAATGGTGAAACAGCTGATGATATTGCTAAAAGAAAAGGATTAAGATACAGAGAAGATATTTTAGATAATATGGGAAGTGAAGAACTTGCAGCTAATTTATTTCGTATTACGCAAACTGAATCAAGATTAAAAAGAGATAAAGTTGATACTGAAAAGAAAGCTTGTTATACTCATAATAAAATCGGAAAAATAGTTAGAAAAGCAATTAAACAAGCTGGACGGAACCATGCCAGAAGATTTGCCTACTCCACAAAAAAGTTTAAAACTATTAGAAAGAGAAAATAATAAGAAAACTTTAAAGCGAAAATAAAAGCAAAGAGCTTTTCATCTATATGAAATAGATGATACACCTATTTATATTTCTAAAAGAGATGTTTTTTTTAATCAAGAAAAATTATGTAAAAAATTATGTAAAAAAGATGGTATTTTATTGAAAAATCAGCTAAAATATGTTAAAATACTAATAGATAAGTTATATGTATACTTTTAATAATAATTATTGTTAAAAGTATATCAGTTTGTCACCAAATTTTTTAATTTAATTTATTCATCGAAAGGAGAGTTTCTTATGGAAAAATTAAAAAAGGTAGGTCGGATTATTTGTATCTTTATAGTTATGCTACTTATAAGTATATTTCCTACACTTTTAAGGAACAAGAATGAGATTTTTTTACTTTTTCAACAGCCTAAATATTGGCTAACAAGTATAGCTATAGCAGCAATTGTTACATTTATAGTTGAACATTCCGATGACTCTGATAAGTAAATGCAAAAGTGCCCCTCAATTTGAGGGGCATCTATTTTTCTAGAATATTTTTAAAATTTTTTAATTCATATAGTCTCTTAATTTTTTAGAACGAGATGGGTGTCTTAATTTTCTTAATGCCTTTGCTTCAATTTGACGAATTCTTTCTCTTGTTACCATAAACTCTTTTCCTACTTCTTCTAGTGTTCTTGCTTTTCCATCTTCTAATCCAAATCTTAATTTTAATACTTTTGCTTCTCTTGGTGTTAAGGTTTGCATTACTTCTTCTAATTGTTCTTTTAGAAGTGTGTAAGCTGCTGAATCTTGTGGCGCTGGACTATCATCATCTTGAATGAAATCTCCTAAATGGCTATCATCTTCTTCTCCAATTGGAGTTTCTAATGATACTGGGTCTTGCGCAATTTTTTGTATTTCCATTACTTTTTCTACACTAATTTCCATTTCTTTTGCTATTTCTTCTGGGGTTGGCTCTCTTCCTAATTGTTGAAGCAAATGTCTTGAAGTACGAATTAGTTTGTTAATAGTTTCAACCATGTGTACTGGGATACGAATTGTTCTTGCTTGGTCTGCAATTGCTCTAGTAATAGCTTGACGAATCCACCAAGTAGCATAAGTACTAAATTTGAAACCTTTGGTGTAGTCAAATTTTTCTACTGCTTTAATAAGTCCCATGTTTCCTTCTTGTATTAAGTCTAAGAATAGCATTCCTCTTCCTACATATTTTTTTGCAATACTAACAACCAATCTTAAGTTTGACTCAGCAAGCTTTTGTTTTGCTTCTTCATCGCCCTCTAATATTTTCTTTGCTAATTCTAGTTCTTGTTCATAGCTTAATAGTGGAATTTTGCCGATTTCTCTTAAATACATACGAACAGGGTCATCTACATTAACACCATCTAAAGTAGCATTTAAGTCTATTTCTTCTATTTTTATGTCTTCTACTTCTTCTAAGTCTTCAATGTTTGGCTCTTCTAAGTCTTCTTGTAAAATATCTACACCTAAATCTTCAAAAGCATCAAACACTTTGTCTATTTGATCAACACTATCATCATCTAACTGGCTAGCTAATTCTCCATAAGTAATTTGACCTTGTGTTTTTGCTTTTTCAATAATTGCTTGTACTTTATCTTTAGACTTTTCATCTTCCTTTTGTGTTACTTTTTCTTCTTGCTCTTTTTCTTCTTTTTTATCTACTTCTTCTATTTTTTTATTCTTTTCTGTTAGATCTTTTTCATTTTTTTTCTTTGTATTGTCACTTTCTGTATTTTTTGCTTTGATATTTTCTACTTTGTTTGCTTTTTTTGTAACTTCTTTTTCATCTTTTTTTGAAAGTGTATTTTTTGTTTTTTCATCTTTTTTTGCGTTTGTTTGTTTTTTGCTTTTAGTATTTTTATTGCTTTCTATGTTTGCCTCTTTTACTGCTTTCTTTTTGCTTTTTGTTTTTATTTCTTCTACTTCTTCTGATTTTTCAGTTTTTTTCACTGATAATCCCTCCTATTTCATTTTTGCCAGTTGTATAATAATGCTATTTAATCTTGTTTCTAACTCTTCTTTTTGCTCTTTTGATAAATCTTCTTGCTCTAGTTGTTTTATAATTTGATTTCTTTCTAAAATAACTTTTTCTTTTGCATATAATTTTAAAATATCTTCTATGCATTTTTCTACTTCTGTAATTTCAAAATCGTAAGCTAAAATCCATGAAATTTCGTTAATTATTTCTTCATCTTCGAACCAATCTAATACATAATTAGTATTAATATTTCCTTTTTCGAATTCTTCATACAATTTTTTTATGATTGTTTGGTTTCTAGAATTTGTAATATTTTCCCACGAAATTTGCTCTTTTAATTTTGGATATGCTTGCTCTGGATAATTTATTAAAAGATAAATTATTAATTTTTCTCTTTTGTCATTTTGATTTTCATTTTGCTGTACTTTGCTTAGTTCTAATTTTGGTTTTGCTTTTTCTAAAATTTTGCTTGTCCTATTTGTATTTTGCAATTTATTCATTTCTGCATAAATAGCTTCTTTTGAAATTTTATATTCTAATGCAATTTTTTCTACATAAACTTCTCTTTCAATTTCGTTATCTATTTTTGAAAGGACTTTTGCAATTTCTTTTAAAAATTTTATTTTGTCGTTTGGCTGTTCAATATCTAGCGTATTTCTTAACACTTTTACTTTATATTCAACTAATGAAATTGCTTTTTCTACTTGTTTTTGAAAACGCTCTGGACCATATTTTACTACAAATTCGTCTGGATCTTTTGCTCCTTCTATTTGTAAAATACGAATGTCACACCCCATACCCTGCAAAATTTCTAGACCACGCATTGTGGCTGCTTGTCCTGCTCCGTCGGAATCGTAGCCAATAATAACTTGCTCACTGCTTTTGCGAAGCAGTCTTCCTTGAGCTTCTGTCATAGCTGTTCCTAATGAAGCAACTGCATTTGTTATACCTCTTTGATGAAGTGAAATTGCGTCCATATAACCTTCTACAATGATAATTTTCTTCAAGTCACCTTTTTTGGCAACATTTAGTCCAAATAAATGCCTTCCTTTGCTATATACAATGTTTTCTGGTGAATTTATATATTTAGGCTTGCTATCATCTAAAACTCTACCTCCAAAGGCAATAACTCTATTTCTAGTGTCTTGAATTGGAAACATAAGTCTTTTGCGAAAACGGTCTACAAATTTCCCTTCTGGTGTTTTATTTACTAGGCTTGATGCTAATATTTCTTCTTCAGTAAAACCTTTTTCTTTTAGCATAGTATATAATTCGTTATAGGTACCTGAATAGCCTATTAGAAAGTTTTTTAAAGTATTGTTATCTAACTTTCTTTTTTTGACATATTCTTGGGCAGGTTTTGCTGATGGCTTATATAAATTTTCATGATAAAAGTGTGCTGCTAATTGATTTATTTCATAAACTTTTGCTTTTAATTGTAAAAGTTTTGCATCTTCTCCCCCTTCTAAAGCAGGAAGTTCTATGCCTGATTTTTCAGCTAGCATTTCAATGGTTTCTTTAAAGCTTAAGTTTTCAATTTTACTTAAAAAATGAAATACATTTCCACCAACTCCACAGCCAAAGCAATGGAAAATTTGCTTATCTGGTGATACAGAAAAAGAAGGTGATTTCTCTTTATGGAATGGACATAATCCAAAAAAGTTTCGACCACTTCTTTTTAATACTACATATTGTGATATAATATCTACAATATCATTTCTGCTTCTTATTTCATCAATTAACTCATCACTATATCGTACCATTTTGTGTTACCTTTCTTCATCATAATTATATTATTCGACAGAAATAACATAAATCCTTCTTTTATGTTATGTAAAACGACATTTTTTTTATTTATCGGGAATTAAAAAGTCTGGGTCTGCGGTATCAGGATTAATAACTTTCCTAAAAAGGTGAATGCATGATTGCATTCACCTTTTTCTGTTTTTATTTTCTAGTAAAGTCATAGCTAAACCAAAGGAAAGATTTGGACGCGTCCCAAATCTTTCCAAAAATTTTTTTATATGTTTGTTCCTGTTTCATCAAATGGAATAAATTTTTTTACAATACCTTTTCCAATTTCTTCTTGCATTCCTGCTTCTGGCATTTTATATTCTTCAAAAGACATTGTTATTTTGTTATCTATTAAAGTTTCTACTTCTTCTTGTGATGCATGTTCTGCTAAAACTAATTCGCTTACTAGAATTTGTTTTGCATTATTTAGCATTTTCTTTTCCCCTGTAGATAAACCTTTTTCTTTTTGTTTGAATGCTAGGTTACGAACTACATCGGCTACTTCGTAGATATCTCCACTTTTCATTTTTTCCATATTGTCGCGATATCTTTTATTCCAGTTATTAGACATTTCTGTTTCATTTTCTTCTAATATTTCAAATACCTTTCCAGCACTTTCTTTACTAATTATATTTCTAACACCTATTTCTTCTGCCTTTGCAGTTGGCACCATAACTTTTACTTCGCCTGGCATTTTTATAATATAATAGGCTTGTTTTTCTCCTAAAATATCTTTTTCTTCAATGGCATCGATGGTTCCTGCACCATGCATTGGATATACTATTTTATCACCTACATT
>CANQFS010000055.1 GCA_947599825.1 uncultured Clostridia bacterium | reverse complement strand
AATATAACTCCACCTGCAATATTATATACTAAAGAATTATCTCCATCTAAACTAGATGCATAGTACATTCTTTTTTGGGCAGAAGATACTGGGTAATATTCTCTTTTTTCTACCGCTTCTATTAAAGATACAGATTTTTTTGTTCCTTTTGTACTTATAAAATCTGATAAATCTTTAATAATAGGATATGTTAAAATGTCTTTTACAGCAATTTCTATTCCTAATTCATGATAAATGATAGAACATAATTGGATTGCTGATAAAGAATCTCCACCTAAATCATAGAAAGAATCATTAATACTAATATCTTTTATTTTTAAAAGTTCTAATAAAAATGAAATTAACGTTTTATCTATTTCATTTCTTGGTTTTACTATCTCTTTATGATTCTGACTTTGATCAAAATCAATGTCTGGTAAAGCCTTTTTATCTACTTTTCCATTTGGTGTATATGGCAAACTGTCTAATTTTATATAATATTGTGGAATCATATAATTTGGTAGTTTACTTTTTAAAAGTGTTCTTAATTCATTTTCATTTATGCTTTTATTAGCGGTGTAATAAGCACACAAAAATTCATGGTTTTCACTTGATACTTTTTTTACTACTACACAACTAGAAATATACTGGTATTGCATTATTACATTTTCTATTTCTTCAAGTTCAATACGCAAACCTCTTATTTTTACTTGGTGGTCTGTTCTGCCTAAACAGATAATTTCTCCATTTTCTTTGTAAAAACCTATATCTCCAGTTTTATACATAATTGTATTTGGTGAAAACAAATTAGGAATAAAACTTTTTTGTGTTAAGTTTGGATTTTGCATATATCCAAGACCTACTCCATCACCTGCTATATAAATTTCACCTGCAACTCCTATTGGGCAAACATTTAAGTTATTATCTAAAATATATATTTGTGTATTTGCAAGTGGCTTACCAATTGTGATTTCTTCTTGATTTGTTACATCTGTTAATGTAGAAAATACTGTAGTTTCACTTGGTCCATAACCATTAAAAATTTTTCCTTTTGTTAATTGTAATAAGTCGTTTTTTAAATTACTACGAAGTGGCTCTCCTGCTAATGTAATATATTTTAAATTTGATAAATTTGGTATATCTTCTCTATGTTGATAAAATAGTTGCATTCTAGATGGTGTAGTTTGTATTGCTTGTATATTTTCTTTTTTTATTAAATCATTTAAGCAATGTGGAATAGTTTGCTCATTACTATTAGCAATTACTAATTTTAATCCTCTTTGCAAAGAAATAAGTGTTTCAAAAATAAAAATATCAAAACTAATCGTTGTAACAGAAACAATTGAAATATTTTCTCTATTTTTTAAGTAAGGAATTACTTCATTGCAATAATAAGTAAGATTAACTAATGCTTTTTGTGTAAGCATAACTCCTTTTGGCTTTCCCGTAGACCCAGAAGTATAAATTAAGTATGATAAATCATTAGGTTTTGAAATATTTTGTAAATTCTCTTTTGGCAACGTATATATGGTTTGATTGTTTAATTTTATATCTACTTTCTCACAATTAACTCGTATTTTGTCAAATAATTTTTCATCTGTTAGTACAATATAACAGTTACTATTTTCTAATACATAGTCAATTCTATCTGATGGATAATCTGGATCAATTGGTATGTAGGCACCTCCAGATTTTAAAACGGCTAAAATACCAACAATCATTTCTAACGAACGATTTACCATAATTCCTACAATATCATTGTTTTTTATCTTTTTTTCTCTTAAGTAGTATGCCAACTGATTTGCCTTTTCGTTTAATTCTTGGTAAGTTAAACTTTTATCTTCAAAAACAAGCGCAACATTATTAGGAGTAAGTTTTACTTGCTCCTCAAATAATTGCGCAATTGTTTTATCTTTTGGATAATCCATTTTTGTTTGGTTAAATCCATGAATTAACTTTTCTTTTTCTTCTAATGTTACAATTTCAATTTCAGAAAGTGTAATATCTTCCTTATTTAATACTTGTGAAATAATGCTTAAAATACGCTCATGTATTTGCTTCATTTCTTGCGAAGTATATTTCTCTGTTTTATAATCGTAGGCTATGTTAAGTTCGTTTGTATCATTTAAATCAAATATATGAATGTCTATATCATCTGCTGTAATGCCATTGAAAATCCATTTTGTTTCGTGTGGTATTTCTTCTTGTTCTTCGTTTATTTTTGTAATTTGGTATGAAATCATAATTTGATACAATGCTGGCAAATTACTTTGTTTTTTTCTTAATTCTTCTATTATATTTTGGTAAGAGTATTTTTGATGTCTTAATAATGCCATAGAGTTTGCCATAACTGAGTTTAAGAACTCTGAAAATGACATGGAAGTATCCATTTTTACTCTAATTGGCAATGTATTTATAAACATTCCTGTTGTGTTTTTTTCTTTAAAATTGGCACGATTTAAAATAGGTGTTCCAATGCAAATATCTTCTAAATTGGACACTCTACTAATATATATGGAAAAAATAGCGGTTAGAAAGTTATATACTGAAACTTTTTGGCTGGAGCAATATTCTTTTATGCGGTTTAATAAATTAGAAGGTATTGATAATTGCTCTCTTAGTGCTTTGCTAAAATTATTTGTTGTAGCATTTGTTTGAATGCTTGGAATAGTAGCACTTTCTGGAATTGTTGAAAATACTTCTTCCCAATATGCTTTATCTTTTTGGTATTTATCACTTTTTTTATATTCTTGTTCTGCTGTAATATAATTTGTATAAGAGTATAAAGTGGTATCTTTTTCTTGATGTTCTTCTCCTTTTAAATATGAAGAATAAATTTCCATAATTTCATTAATTGCTATTCCCATTGACCACGAATCTGCAATTAAATGGTGCATATTTATAATAAATCCACCATGATTATCTGGAAAACGGTATAATACAAATTTAAATAGATAACTATTATATAATGAAAATGGCTTTGATGTTATTTTTTTCGCTACTTCTGAAAGTTCATTTTCTGAAGCGACATCTATTATTTCAATTTGAAAATCTTGGTAAGGTGCTACCCATTGTTTTACTTCTTGTTCTTCATTTGAAAGCATAATTCTACAACCATCATTTTGTTTTATTAGTTGTTTTATTGCTTCCTTAAGTTTCTCAAATTGTACTGGTTGATTGATTGTGATGGTTCCTGCAATGTTATTAATATTGGTTCCTTTATAATATTCTTCTGTTAAGTATATTGATTTTTGTGGATTTGTTAATGTATATAAATTTTTTTCCATATAGCCTATGCTCCTTTATACGTTTCTATTCAATGTTTACTACGAAGTAGTATATACTAACTACTTTGAAAAATCAATAAAATTGTTGCAAAAAATTTCCTTTTATTGTAAAATGAATTGGAAAAAGTCAAAATTTATGAAAAGGAGAAAAAACATGAAAAAAGAAAAAAGCAGAATTGTTCATCAAGTGGAAAATATTAGGGATTTTAGAGAGTTACTTCAAAAAACTACTGAAAAATATCCAGAAAATGTTGCTTATAAATATAAGAAGAAAATTGGTGACAATGTTGAATATGTTAGTAAAACTTATGGAGAATTTAAAAATGATGTTGAGGCTCTTTCTACTAAATTATTAGAAATGGGGCTAGGCGGTAAAAAAGTTGCTGTTATTGGAAATAATCGCTATGAGTGGTGTACTACTTATTTAGCAGTTACAACTGGTGGTATGGTTATTGTTCCACTAGATAAGGCTTTACCTGCAAATGAGTTGAAATCTTTAATTTTAAGAAGCAAAGCAGAGGCTATTGTTTGTGAAGAAAAGTACCTTGATTCTATTTTAGAATTTACGGATAGTAATTTAAAATATATTGTTAGTATGGATAATACTGTTCGCGAAAACGTGCTATCTTACAATGATTTATTGTTACAAGGTGCAAGCTTAAGAAAAGAAGGAAATAAACTTTATGATGAAGTTACTATTGATCCAAATGCTGTTTCTATTTTACTTTTTACTTCTGGAACTACTAATCTTTCAAAGGGTGTTCTTCTTTCTCAAAGTAATATTTGTAGTGATATTATGGCCCTTGCTGGTTATTTAAAGTTATACCCTACTGATACTTTACTTTCTTTTTTACCAATTCACCACACTTTTGAGTGTACTATTACTTTCCTTTTTGGTATGTATCATGGTGTAACTGTTGCTTTTTGTGATGGTTTAAAGTATATTCAAAAGAATATGAACGAGTATCATGTAAGCGTTTTTGTTGCTGTTCCTTTGGTTCTTGAAAATGTTCATAAGAAGATTTGGAAGGGCTTAGAAGAGCAAGGCAAAAAAGAATTGATGAAAACTATGATATCGGTTACTAATGCTCTTTATAAAGCAAAAATTGATATAAGAAGAAAAGTTTTTAAACCTATTATTGACCAATTTGGTGGAGAGTTAAGAATTGTTTTAGTAGGTTCTGCTCCATTAGATAAGGAGATTATTAAAGGTTTTAATAATTTTGGTGTGGATTTGATTCAGGGTTATGGTTTAACAGAGACTTCTCCTGTTATTTCTGCAGAGTCGGATAAAGAAAAAAGACCTGGTTCTATTGGTCTTCCGCTTCCTGGTTTAGAGGTAAAGATTGTAAATCCTAACGAGGAAGGTATTGGAGAGATTACTGTAAAAGGTCCTAGCGTTATGCTTGGTTACTATGAAAATGAAGAGGAAACTAATAAGTGCTTAAAAGATGGCTGGTTTTCTACTGGTGACTATGGTTATTTGGATAAAGATGGATTTTTATATATTTGCGGTAGAAAAAATGATGTTATTGTTTTAAAAAATGGTAAAAATGTTTACCCTCAAGAGTTAGAGATTCTTCTTAACCAATTACCAATGGTAGAGGAAAGTATGGTGTTTGCTCGTAATAAGGATTCTATGGATACTACTCTTTGTGCTAAGATTGTTTACAATGAGGAGACAATGCATAATTTGTATGGGGATAAAACTACTGATGAGAAGAAGGATATTATTTGGAAGGCAGTTAAAGAGGTCAACCAGACTTTGCCAGATGTTAAGCATATTAAGGAGATTATTGTTACAACAGAGCCTCTTGCTAAGACTACTACGCAAAAGGTTAAACGTTATGAGGAAATGAAGAAGCAGTAGGTGGATATTTATACTAGTGAACATATTATCATAAGAAATAATAAATAGAAAAATGAGTGAAATTTTTCACTCATTTTTTGTTACAATGTTGGTTCTTTTTATTAAGTCTATTTATTTTTCTTGTCGCTTTATAATATTATATTCTTATTAATGTTTTTATGATTTTTTCTTTTTGGGTAAATACCATGTATTTTATAAAATATTTTTGTATAGAATTAAAAAATACATCTAATAATAAAATATCTTTTATTTTAAATTTAATACCTTTACGTCTTAAATAATCACATGTAAATAATTTACATGGAAGACATTTTGCGTCACAAGTATAATTTTCTTTATTTAAATATTCACATGGAACTAATTTTGAAAGTGGTCCCAATGCTTTATGTTTAAAATGATGACAACAACCGTTAGTACATGAAGTATTTCTTTTTTCACCACATTTATCATTTTGAAAATCACATAGATTTTTTCCGTAAAATTTATTATCTAAATAATTACATACTGTATCATATATATAATTATATCTTTCATTTTTTGTGTTATAAAAAATAGCATCTATAGCAGAAATAAATTCTTTTTGGTTTTTATTATTTTCATCGAAATTGATTATATATGCAACTATTTTTTGTCCATTTTCTTTTAACCCTATTTCTTTTTTTATTTTCATAATTATGTTTTTTACTAGTAATAATTTTTTTAGTATTTTTTTATATTCTTTTTTCTCAATTTCGTTAAAATCTATTAAAAATATTATTTTTTGTTTTTTTAGTGCTTTCATTAATTTTATTTTTTTTATGTTTATATTTTCAAAAGGTAATTCATTTTTGCTATTAACTATTTTTATATAATTACCATTATGCATTTTTATAATATTTTCCATGACTTTTGTCCTTTCTTACTTTTCTTAAGAATAAAATAACATTTACTTAGTTGTTTTTATATTAGTATTGTATATTATTTTTTTACTTCTAGCAAATTTTTTTATTCTACATTTTTTGTCGAAATTTTACGATGAAAAGTTCTTGCTTTTTATGTGAAGTCATGATTTAATAGCTTTATTAGATTACATAAAATTGCTCTGCTATTTAGCAATGTAAAAATAATATTTTTTTTAATTATTATTTTTACCTATTTAGTCAAATTCTTACTCTAAAAAAAAATCCGAGTTGTTAAATAAATTTAGAAAACAAGGGGGGAATAAGTGCTTTTTATGGAATTTAAAATCTACATTTGAAAGGAGATATCATCAAATTTTTAGTATTATTCGTGCTTTTAAGTAAAACAAGATAAGTAAAGCAAGAAAGGAAATCATTTATGGAAGAAAAAATCACCTTATTAAAACCAAAGATAGACGTAGTATTTCATTGTTTGTTTAAACCAGGAAATGAAAGAATTACAAAAGCTATGATAGAAGCAACTACAAAAGAAAAAATAGAAAGTATTAACCTAGATAATAATAGATATCTTATGAAAGATTATCCAGATGAAAAATTAGGAATTGTAGATTTAAAAGCAACTTTAGACAATGGAACGATTTGTGATATTGAAATTCAGCTTGCAGATAATAAAGATACAGCCGAAAGATTTTTGTTTTATTGGAGTAAAATCTATTCAAGCCAATTAGTTCAAGGAGACGATTATGGAAAACTAAATAAAGTAATAGGAATAATAATACTAGATTATGAAATAGAAAA
>CANQFS010000054.1 GCA_947599825.1 uncultured Clostridia bacterium | reverse complement strand
ATTTTTGGTTAAATTCAAAATAAAAAAAGAAAAAGACTGTTGAGCAAAATATTTTTATATACTTTGTCAACAGTCTGGAAAAACAAGGTTTCTAAATAGAAACCTTGTTTTTTCTTTTCAATTCAAGTACATATTTTCCTACTAAAATTACAACTCCCAAAATGGAAACTATAGCAGAAAATTTCATAAGGCTGGTTCCTGTATAATGTACTTCTAGAATTCCTTCTTCTACATTTTCTAAGGTAACTCCTACAAATCCATTTTCTGTTTCATAAGGCTTTAATGTTTCTTTTTTGCCCTGTTCTTCTAAAGTTACTTCATAACCTAAATAATAGATATATGGTAATTCTATTTGTGTTTCATTAGAAAATGTAGATATATTGCAAACTAAATTTGTATTTTCCTTGTTTTGATTAGTTATTTGCGCATTTCCTTCTAACACATATATTCTATCTTCTCTTGTTTCAATATAACTTCGATTTTGAAATGCTTTACTTGGTAAATATTCAAAACTTGCACAACCTGCATGCACTCTACCTGTATTTGCTGTTACTCTTACTGCTGGCCATAAACGTTCTTCATTTATGTTTTCTTTATATGGTAAATGAAAAATAAATAGGCTACTTGTTAATATTAGCAAAATTAGAAAAATTGCAATATCTTTGCTTTTTACCTTTTTTATTAATACAGCTAAATTAACTGCTGTTACAAATGCTAAGAAGAATGAAGAAAATTCTAATAGTCTAAATGAAAATTGTATCATTTTTAAAATAGCAGGTAAATGTTCAAATGGGAATATTTTTAATGTCATAATAAGGCATGCTATCCCTGCTGTAAGTGAAAAAATATAGAAACGATAAAAATCTGTATGTTTGCATTTTTCTTTTAATTTTTTAATAACTATAGGTGTCAAAACAAGTAAAATAATGCTAATAAGTCCAATTTCATAAATCATTCCTTGTTTTGATGTGGTGAAAAATAAATCTATGAAATTTAGTTTAAAAGCAATTAGTACTTCGGTTCGTTCCATTCTTCCTGGCTGAAATACTTCATATTTTGCTCCCAATTTATGCTCTAATAAAGGTATCCAGAAGAACGCGGTTAAAAGAATAATAAAGATGACTGATACTATAATTTTTCTTCTTACCTCTTTTTTCTTTAATGCTTTGCTTTGCCATATTAAATACGCAAGGCATAGAATGGCAGTATACATTGTAATGATTGTGTGTGTTAATATAAGCCCCACGCTACCTAATATTAAAATATATTCTTTTTTTGGCTTTCCTTTTAAAACGCCATATAATCCGCATAAATACCATTGGTAAAAATACAAATGAAGTAAGTTCTGATAGTGCATTTCGTATATACATGTCTGTAAAGCGGTAAGGTGCAAATAAATAAAATATACCTGCTAGCAAAGCTACTTTTTTATTTTTCGTTACTTCATTTGTAAAGAAATACATTGTAACGCTAGATAAAAATACGACAAAAACCATAAATAATTTTATACAATTAGTAAATGAAATTCCTAATAGTTTAAATAGTAATGGAACATAAGCCGTAAGTGGGCTGTAAAATAGGTTCCAAGAGTAGCCAAAGTTATTACAAAATTTTGACATAATAACAGGAAATAGTTGTCCTTCTTGAATAGATTGATATGTTCCCATTAGTCTTGCAATATGTTGAATTCCATCATCGTAACTAATATCTATTTGTTTATTTAGAAGCGGAAGGCAAATAATAAATGTGACAAGTAATAAAAGTAAAATGTTTTTACTGTTTTCTTTTTGGAATATTTCTTTTATTTTACTCATTTTTGCTATCATTCCTTTTTATTTTTTTCTTTTACAATATAAATAATAAAAGCAATAAGGCTAATTGCAGAAATCGCATAAGATATATAAGTAATTGCAGTTCCTACATATTCTACTGTAAGACTTCCTTCTTCTATATTTTCCTCAATATAGCAAGAAAGATAACCATGTTCAGACTCGATTGGCTTTATTTCTTTTTCCAATCCATTTGCATTAAGTGTTATTTTATAACCCGGATAGTAATAATAAGGAAGCTCTAATAATGTACCTTCTTCTACATTTTGTAATTTTATTTTATCTTTTAAATTAACTTTATTTTCTTCTACTATTTTCGCATTGCCTTCTAATACATAAGTTCTATCTTCTCTCTCCATAACATAAGTACTTTGTAACTTAAGTGCTTTTAATGGCATATAGTCTCTGTTAATTTGCATGTGAGAAATTCTTTTATTATTTAAAATGCTATTTACATATCTTGTATCTTTTTCTTTATCTACTGCATTAAATTGCTTCATTATAGATAGACTATTATATATACTAGCAATAACTAAAATTAATACAAGTGCTATTTTTAATACTTCTTTTTTTCTAATTTGGCTTAATAAAATAAATAAATTTACACCACAAATAAAACTTGCAAAAAAGTTAAAATAGCCTATCATTCTCCATGGATATTGCAATTTGCAAAGTAGGTTTGGTATAAATTTCCATGGAAAGAATCTACTTGCCATAAAAATAGAAACTAAAGAGAAAATAATACTAATCAAATAAAAATCTTTATATTTTTCATCTACCTTTTTAAATATAAAAATAGTTAGTAAAAGAGCTATAATTGTAGGAATTCCTAATTGAAAAGTTGTTCCATTTACTTCTCCTATATCTTTCCATAGTTGAGAGAATTTAATAGTATTTTCCATAGCGAAACTTCCATTTGTTCTCATTGTAACATCGTCCATGATAGTATATTTTGCAAAAGATGTAGCTTCTAATAAAGGAAGCCAGAAAAGCATACTAACAAGTAAAATAAAGATTATATTGATAATACATTTTTTTATAATTTCTTTATTTTTTAATTTACTAAAGTGGAATAGTATATAAGCAGCGCAAAAGATAGCAGTGTATAATGTAGTTACAGTATGAGACAGCATTAACTCAATTGCACCAATTGCAATATAATAGTGCTTCTTTTTATCTCCTTCAATAAGATTTGTAAGACCTAAGAAGACAAGCGGTATAAATATCATTGCTGTAAATTCACCAATTGCAAATCTTTTGTAAACATTGCCAAGCTTGTATGGTGCAATTAAATAAAAAATAGCAGAAAATAGAGCAACTGCTCTTTTTTTTGTTATTTCATATACAAATTGATACATTGTTATTCCAGATAGTACTATGCAAATTCCCGCAAATATTTTTAATGCTACCATATAATTTTCTGTAAATAATTTGACAAGCATAGGAAGATATGTAACTAAAGGCGGATAAAATAAGTTCATAGAATAACCAGCACCATTGCAATAATTTGGATTTATAAGTGGTGGAAATTGACCTATTTTTAATGTGTCTTCTGTTGCCAAGATACGTAAAAAATGAAGTGCACCATCATGTGTATCTCGTATTTGTATTTGACTTAGCGGAAGGCTTAAAATAACTCCAATTAAAATAATTATAAAATAATGAAACCATTTATTTTCTCTTATAATTCTTACTACTTTTTTTGTTACTTCTTTTTTTTCAATCATTTGTTTCCCCTTTTTTTTGGAAAGATTTGGGACGCGTCCAAATCTTTCCAGTCTTATTTTTATGCTCTAAGAAAGTGTTATCTATCTGCGATGATAGGCTTAGCGTACAAGCAAATTTTAATTTTTTTATATTTATTAATTTTTAAGTGGAAAGATTTGGACGCGTCCCAAATCTTTCCATTAAAAAAATTGTGGTAAAAAGTTTATCCCCTTTACCACATTTTTTTAATTTTCTTTTTTTGCAATTACTTCTTTTCCATTGTAGTAGCCACAATTTGAGCATACTCTATGTTGTTCCATCATTTCATGACAATGTGGACATGCTACTAAATTTTTATTTTCTAATTTCCATGTTGATCTTTTTAAACCTGTTCTTGCTTTTGACCATCTTCTTTTTGGTTGTGCCATTTTTATCCCCCCTCGTATTGTTCTGTTTTCTCTTTTCAAGTACCATAAAATTATACTAATTTTTTTATTTTTTGTCAATACTTAAGTCAAAAAAAATGGAAAAGACTACCTTAAATTATTAAGATAGTCTTTTAATTTGTTTGTTTACGCAACTTGCACTATATAATTTTTCATATTGTGCATGTTTTTATATTGTTCTGTAATTGGCTCAGGCATAATCCTGATTTCTTGAAAATATTTATTTTCTTTACATATTTTCAAGAATTGGTCAATTGCCTCAAGACCATATTTTCGAACCCAATTTTCATTTGGTATTTGAATTTGAAAAGAAGCTATTTGTGTTTCTTCTAAAGGTTTTACCTCTATTTTTCCAACAAGCTTTCCTTCTTTGGAGTGGACCGCCAGAATCCATTTTGAAGGCTTCTTTGTCTGTAGTTTACGAATTTGTTTTGCTAGTTTTTGTTCGTAATCCTTTTTTTGTTCTTTTGTGTACTGGTAGTACTGATTGTAGAAATCTTTTACTTCTTCCTCCTTCATGTTTGCAATGTTGATTAACCGTCTTTCACCTTTGTTGTCATCGAACTGTTGCATAAAAAACCTCCTTCTATTATAGTGTACGCCTATTATAGCATTTCGAAAAATGAATTTCAAGTAATTCTTGATTATTTTCTTGCGTTTTTATATTTTTATTGTTATAATAGGTCACATGTTAAATTTTTATATTGTTCAAAGGAGGCACATAGAATGATAAAAGGTGTAAAAATTCGGGAGACTTTTGAAGATTTTTTAGAAGAACATTCTGAACTAAAGATTACACGAGATGAAAAAGGAGATATCATTTCTATTATATTTCCTAAAGAAGCAGAAGAAACGTCGTATACAATTGTATATGGTGAGGTGGTGGCACTTTACTATAAATATGAAGGTCAGTCATTTCATTTTTCTATTTAAAGTATCAATTGAGTAGAGAATAAATATTTATTTTTCCCCTCTCACGTCAATCAATAAGGAGGTATCCATTTTATAACAGATACCTCCTTTATCTTTGCTATTGCCTTAATCTGTGTATCCGGATTAACAGATTAAAAAGAGTAGTATTTTCTCGAATGGTATTGCACGTATGCACCAAACGTAAATAATTTCGCTTTGCAGCTACTTTTATTCATATCCCTCTAAAATGGCAATACTAGGACTCGCAAAAACTATTTTGTGCTAGGCTAGTGAAACCTATCTCCGTAAAGCAGTGGACGGTTAGTCCCAGTAGGACCGTTCCTTAGAGAAATTGCAGGAAACCTATAGGTTTCCCATTACAAAACAAAGATTATATCTTGTAACAATGTTATTATATTACATTTTATGTAAAAAGTCAAGAAAATATGTAACATTTTCTACATTTTGTATATATTATTAAAGGAAGAAATATTATTCTATTAGGAGGTTTTTTACAATGTGTGGTATTGTTGGTTTTGTGAATTTGAAACAAGATTTAGAACATGAAAAATATAAGAATGTGTTATCTAATATGATGAGAAAAATTGCAAGGCGTGGTCCAGATGAAGATGGTATTTTTTGTACTAAAAATGCTATGCTTGGGCATAAGCGTTTAATTGTGGTTGACCCGGAAGGCGGAAAACAACCTATGACTTTTCGATACGAAGATAATACTTATACTATTGTTTATAATGGTCAATTATATAATACAGAAGATTTAAGAAAAGAATTACTAGAAGCTAATTTTTCTTTTGAAGGACATTCTGATACAGAAGTGCTTTTAAAGAGTTACATTTATTGGGGAAATAACGTTGTTCACAAATTAAATGGTATTTTTTCTTTTGCTATTTGGAATGAGAAAAAACAAGAATTATTTTTTGCAAGAGATCATTTTGGTGTAAAGCCTTTTTATTATTGCAGAAAAGATGACTTTTTTATTTTTGCATCTGAGGTAAAGTCTATTTTTGCTTTTCCAAATATTCCTGTTGTAATTGAAAGAAGCGGAATTTGTGAACTATTTGGTCTTGGTCCTTGCCACACTTCTGGAAATGGTATTTTTAAAGATATTTTTGAACTTCGCCCTGCTCATTTTGGTATTTTTAATAAAGATGGACTTCATATAGAAAGATATTGGAAACTTGAAAGTAAGCCTCATACAGATAGTTTTGGCACTACTTGTGAGAAAGTAAGGTTTTTGTTAGAAGATGCTATTAAAAGACAACTTGTTTCTGATGTGCCTTTATGCACCTTTTTATCTGGTGGGCTAGATTCTAGTATTATTACGTTATATGCTTCTAATTATTGCAAAGAGCATGGTCTTCCACCTCTTAATACTTTTTCTGTAGATTATGTGGATAATGATAAGAATTTTCAAAAGACAGATTTTCAGCCAAATTCCGACAAGTTTTATATTGACATTATGCAAAGAAAATTAAATACGAACCACAAAACCGTGGTACTAGATACACCTGAGCTTGCTAAGGCTTTGGAAGATGCTATGATTGCAAGAGATTACCCCGGTATGGCAGATGTGGACTCTTCCCTACTTCTATTTTGTAAAAATGTAAAGCCTGAGGCTACTGTTTCTTTAACTGGCGAGTGTGCAGATGAAATTTTTGGAGGCTACCCTTGGTTTTTCCGTGAAGATGCTTTAAATAGCAATACTTTTCCTTGGTCTATTGCTATTAAAGAAAGACAGCAATTGCTTAACCCTGCTATTAGTAAAGAAGTTAATTTAAAAGATTACATTGATTATCGTTATAACGAAAGTTTAGATGAGGTTACTATTTTAGATTCTGATTCTAAAGAAACAGCAGAAAAAAGGAAAATTTCTCATTTAACCTTGAACTGGTTTATGCAGACTCTTTTAGATAGAAGTGACAAAATGGCTATGTATAATGGTTTTGAGCTTCGTGTTCCTTTTTGCGATTATCGTTTAGCGCAATATGTTTGGAATATTCCTTGGGAAATTAAGGCATTAAATGGTAGAGAAAAAGGCTTGCTTCGTTATATTATGAAGGATATTTTGCCTTCTGAAATTGTAGATAGAAAGAAAAGCCCTTACCCTAAAACTTGGAACCCTACTTATTTAAATACTGTAAAAGGAATGTTAAGCAAGATTATGGAAGATAAGAACGCTCCTATTAACGATTTGCTTAATAGAGAGTATATTTTAGAAATTTTGGAGACAGATGGCAAAGCCTTTACAAGACCTTGGTTTGGTCAGTTAATGACAGGTCCTCAACTTATGGCTTACCTTTGTCAAGTAAACATGTGGCTTGAGAGGTATCAGCCGAAGATTGAATTGTAAATATATGTAAAAATGGAGAATATCACAATTTAGCGATATTCTCCATTTTTCAATGATAACTCAACACATTATTTTATTTTTTCTATAAATTGCTCTTTCGTATATAAAATACCTTTTCCTTTTATTGTACATAAAATAAATCTATATATTTCTTCTATTTTGTCGATGGACAAGAGTTTATTACACGTAACCTCTAAAAAAAGATAATCCTCTCCTTTATAAGAACGATAAAAATACTTTTTACCTTCTTTCTTGATATATTCGTTATTAGACAGGATAATTGTATCTTCTGGTTTATTTTCTGACAAACGATAATGCCATTTAAATAAATCGCAATAGAAATATGAATTATGAATTATGCTTTCACACTTTTTTATAAGTATGTATTGTTGACACTCCCGACGTAGTTCTTTTTCATTTTCTCTATCGTAATATTCTTGTATTGACATTGTTTCCCCTGTAAAAGTATTTTTATAGTACTCTCCATTAATAAAATCATGACATTTTAGCATTTTTGTTTCCTCCTGTTTTTTATAATGTATTTAGAGTTATCTATACCTATATAATAGGCTTCAATTAAAGTGTACAATAATATTAACATATTTTTACGTTAATTTCAAGAAAAATTGCTTACTTTGATAGCATAAATTTTTTGTAGGAGAACTTTTGATAGAAGTTTTTAAAATATTTATTTTATTGATTTTTTGATTCC
>CANQFS010000053.1 GCA_947599825.1 uncultured Clostridia bacterium | reverse complement strand
AATTCTGCTACTTTTTCTTTTACAAATTCTAATTCTTCTGGATTTGTAATTTTTCCTTCTATTTCTGAAACAATTCTTTTGTAGTTATCACTTAATACTGACATGTAATGTTTTCCTCTTTTCTTTTAAACTCTTTCCATATACTCGCCAGTTCTTGTATCAATACGAATAACATCTCCAATGTTAATAAATAATGGTACAGAGATTTCATATCCATTTTCTAGTGTTGCTGGTTTTCCAGAAGTTGTTGTTGTATTTCCACTAAATCCTGGTTCTGTATATGTTACTTCTAGTTCCACAAACATAGGTGGTTCTACAGCAAATACATTTCCTTTGTAAGAAAGTATTTTAACTGACATATTTTCTTTTATGTATTTTAAAGCATCTCCAATTTGCTCTTTGTTTAAAGGCATTTGCTCATAAGTTTCATTATCCATAAAATAATATAAATCACCATCTGCATATAAATATTGCATTTCTCTTTTTTCAATTTCTGCTCCTGGATATTTTTCAGATGGGTTAAATGTTTTTTCTAATACTGCCCCTGTAATAACATTTTTTAATTTTGTTCTTACAAATGCTGCTCCCTTTCCTGGTTTTACGTGTTGGAATTCTACTACTTTAAATACGTTTCCTTCCATTTCAAATGTTGTTCCATTTCTAAAATCTCCTGCCATATATACTTCTGCCATGTTTATTTCCTCCTTTTATTTCTATTTTTTCTTTCTCTTTTTGGTTAACGTTTGTTATTTTACCATGTTTTGGCTTAAAAATCAAGTGTTTTTAATTATTTTGTAACTTTGGAATTTACTTTTTCTTTTGGAAGTTACTTTTACAACTCACCTTATATTTGTTATTATTTGCAATGACTATATATATTATATTTTTTAGTGAGCTCGTGCTAAAGACCAACAAGTTATAGTCTGTTAATCAATTTTTAGCGATAGCAAAAATTGATTTATAGACTATTCGATGCTTAAGACGAACAAAAAATATAATATATATAATCATTGCAAAATAGAAATATTTAATTTTTTACTTTCCTTCTACTACAATATAATTTTTATCCGATTTTGTTAAATTTATACAACCAGATTTTGTAATTAACACCGTATCTTCTATACGAACTCCAAATTTGCCTGGAATATAAATTCCCGGTTCATCTGTTACAACCATTTTTTCTTTTAGAAAACTATCATTTTTTCCATGTAAATATGGATATTCATGAATATCTAATCCTACGCCATGTCCTAAACTATGAACTAAATCATATCCGTGTAGTTTAAAATCATTTTCTACCATGCGAGAAATAACTTTGATATTAGCACCATCTTTTAGTTCTTTTAATGTTTGCAACTGATTTTTCAAAACTAAATCATAAACTGGCTTTATTTCTTCTGGTACGTATCCTACAAATATAGTTCTTGTCATATCTGAGCAATAACCTTTATATACACAGCCAAAATCTAAAGTAATAGGGTCGCCTAAATCAATTTTTCTATCTGTTGGAACAGCATGAGGTTTAGAAGAATTGCTTCCAGATGCTACAATAGAATCAAATGAATTTCCTTCTGCTCCATGCATTTGGAAAAATTTTTGAATTTCAAAAGCAATTTCTTTTTCAGTTTGCCCTACTTTTATAAACTTTAATAAGTGTGAAAAACATTCATCTGTAATTTCACATGCTTTTGTGATTTTTTCAATTTCTTCCTCATCTTTTATCATTCGTTGCTTTTCAATGGCTTTTTCTGTTTCTTGCAAATTATTTACTTTATATTGATGCATATATTGCTTATACTGGCTATATGTCACATAGTCTTCTTCAAAACCTACATTTTCACAAAATAGAAAGAAGTTTTCATATTCTTCTTTGCTAAAGTCTTGAAATTGATGCACAATGATTTCGTCATCTATGGTAAGTATAGAATTTACTTCTTCTACATATCTACCATCTGTTAAAAATATATTTTCTTTTCTTGTAATTAGTAATATTCCTTCTGCTACAATTCCTGTTAAATAGCGGATATTAACTGGATTTGTTACAATCATTCCTTGCATATCTAACATTTTCATTTTTTCTCTTAACCATTTTAGTTTTGCATTCATAGGACTTATTCTCTCTTTCTTCCTATATTTTTCTATTTTTTTTGCTTTTTTATACTATTGTTTTATACATTCCTAGTGTAAAAATTTTCGACAATACTAAGAATAAAATATCAAATGGTACAAATATAACAGTAAATGAAGCGATTACAATAAACGGTCCAAATGGAATGTAGGCATCTGTACCTTTCTTTTTAGATATAATTAGCCCAATGCTAATGATAGCAGCAAGTAAAAAGGCAATTAAAGAAATTAAAATCATATTAAGCCATCCAAAGAATAAACCTAAAGCACCCATTAGTTTTACATCTCCAAAGCCCATTGCTTCTTTTCCTGCAATAACGCCTCCTATTAAAGTAATTAGTAAAAATATTCCTGCTCCTGTAAGACTTCCAAGTAGCATATCAATTCCTACTTGTATGTTGAAAATGCCTTGCACAAATGCGAATAGTAAACCAATTTCAAAAATAGTTAAGTTTAGTCTGTTTGGAATGATTTGTAGTTTTAGGTCAATGCAAAAAGCAGATACTAGCATTGGCGCTAAAATAAAGTATTTAATTAAGTTTATTTGGTCAATTAAATTAGATTGCCAGCCTATAAAGTATAATAAGGCAATATAGATTCCTGCCATAGCCACCATAAGTATATAGTTTGGTTTGAAGTTTTTTAAGTAGATTGTAAAAAATTCTTTTGAAAATACTTTTTTATATTCTGGCAGTCTTATATTGCACCATTCTACGAATTGGCCTACAATTAAGCCAAGTAGGCCCACTAATACATAGTAGATAATAGAAATGTTATTTAGGTACATTTTTTATTTCCTCTTTTCTTCGGTTTGCTTTTTTATTTTTTTCTCATATTTTCGAATTACATAGTTTTCTAGTGGTCTTTTTATTCTTGTTATGAAGATGTCTTTTTGTCCAATTGGTTTTACTAAAATGGAATATAGTTTTGCATGGTTTGCACCTATTACATCTGTAAAGATTTGGTCACCTACTGCTGCTATGTTTTCCTTTTTTTCGTTTAGTTCTTTTATTGCTTTTTTAAAGCCTCTTTTTAGTGGTTTTGTAGCAAAGTAAAAGTAAGGAAGTTCTAGTTTTTCTGCTACCATTTTAACTTTTTCTTTTTGGTTGGTATTAGATAAAATGCACATTTTGATTCCTTGCTTTTTTAAGTCTTCACACCACTCTTTTACTCCCTCTGGAATGTTTTTGTCAAAGTCTAAAATGGTGTTATCTACATCTAAAATTAACGCTTTTATTTTATTTTCCTTTAAGAAGGAAATTGTTATTTCTTTTACACTTTGAAAATAGGCTTTTGGGTATAAAATCATTTTTTAAGTATCCTTCCTACTAATTTCAACCTTATCTTATCAATATGTATGTTATTTGTCAAGAAAAAATGAATGGAAGAATTGCTAAGTGGTAGCAATTATAAAGTGATTTTAGTTATTTTTCTAGCATAAAACAAACCGATAGAAATATCCTACCGGCTTGCTTTTTTGTTATTTTACTAAATCGCGAATCCAATTTTGGTTTGATTTTTTACATATTCTTTTGTTTTCTTCTGTTATTACAAAGTCTTCTCTTGCAAAGATTTCTTTAAGAACATAATAATCTTGCTTATCTTCATTTGTTACTTCTTCTTTCAATATTTCATTAAGAAGTTCATTGGAGGTATTTTTATCCTTTACTATCCAATAACGAATATTCCAAGCACTTGACTTTGCACAAAGCTTTTGTTTTTCTTCTGTTATTGTAAAGTTTTCTCTTGCAAAGATAGCTTCAAAAACGCCAATATCTTGCTTATGTTTATCTGTTACTTCTTCCTTCAATATTTCGTCAAGAAGTTCACTGGAAGTATTTTTATCTTTTACTATCCAAAGACGCATCTCCCTATCTCTTGACTTTGCACAAAGTTTTCGGTTTTCTTCTGTTATTTTAAAGTCTTCTCTTGCAAAGATAGCTTTAAGAACATAATTAACTTGCTTATCTTCATTTGTTACTTCTTCTTTCAGTATTTCATTAAGAAGTTCATTGGAGGTTTTTTCATCTTTTACTATTAAAAGACGAATATTCCAAGCACTTGACTTTGCACAAAGTTTTCGGTTTTCTTCTGTTATTTTAAAGTCTTCTCTTGCAAAGATAGCTTTAAGAACATAATTAACTTGCTTATCTTCATTTGTTACTTCTTCTTTCAGTATTTCATTAAGAAGTTCATTGGAGGTTTTTTCATCTTTTACTATTAAAAGACGAATATTCCAAGCACTTGACTTTGCACAAATTTTTCGCTTTTCTTCTGTTATTGTAAAGTTTTCTCTTGCAAAGATAGCTTTAAGAACACCTTCATATTGCTTATATTTATCTGTTACTTCTTCCTTAAGCATTTCGTTAAGAACTGCATTCGACGTTCCTTCGTCTTCTGCTACAAGTAGCCGAATTGATGCAAATTGTGACTTAGAAGCATCTTCTCTAAATTCATCTTTTTTTGCTTCATAAAACTTTTTTTGCATTTCTTCTGGAAAATCATTAAAGCTTACTTCAATTCCTTCAAAAAATCTTGTTTTCATATTACTTCCTCCTTAAAATATAATTATATTTTTAAGTTACTAATAAAACTGACAATATTATATAAAAATTACATAATATTGTCAACCTTTTTACATTAAAGTTTGTGAAAAGTAATATTAATTACAAAGTGATTTTAGTTATTTTTCTATACAGAAGAACCAGTGGAAATAATTCTACTGGTTCCTTTGGCTTTTAGTATATAACTATTTTTATTTTTTCCAAACATTCTGCTGCTTCGTTTTCAGAAGAAATAAAACCTTTCAGCACTTCTAACATTTGCTTGTTCTTTTCCTTATTGTAAAGATTAGTGTCAATTGCGTTTATTACATACGCATTACATTCTCTTTCACGCATTGCTTCTAAGATTTCTATTTGAGTTTTTGCATCTTTTGCTATCATCAAACGAATCTCCCAATTAGCTGACTTTGCACAAGCATTTCTTAAGTAGTTTTCCAAAAGCAATTTCTTATTACTTAGAATCGCTTTTATTACATCTTCATCTTGCTTGTTTTTGTTAGTGATTTCCTCACGAAGCATTGCATTTAAGAACTCAGAAGATACTTCTTCATTCCTTGCAACCAATATTCTAATATCACAATATATTGAGTTAGCTGCCTCATTTTGGAATCTTGCTTTATCTGAAAGATAAAGACGCTCTTGTGCTTCCTCCGTTAAATCCCGAAATTCTACCTCTACTCCTTGCATTGCATTTACCATAATTTTTCCTCCTTAAAATTTTAAGATTAGTTTGTTCTACGTTTCTTTATAAAAAGATTGATAATATTATATAAAAATTACATAATATTGTCAACTATTTTATTTGCAAAATCTATGATTTCCTATGGTTACAGTTGTTGGTCTTGACCAAATCCATTTATTAGTTGCGGTATTTGGGTTAAAGTAATAAATGGCACCATAAGAAGGATCCCAACCATTTAGAGCATCTTGTGCTGCTTTTGTTGCTGTGCTGCCGGGAGCTAAATTAATTTGTCCATCACTTACTGCATCGAATGCTCCTGCTTGGTAAATTACTCCCGCTATGGTGTTAGGAAAGCTTGAACTTTTTACTCTATTTAGTACAACAGCGGCTACTGCTACCTGTCCTGTATATGGCTCTCCTCTTGCTTCTCCATGTACTAATCTTGCTAATAAATTTACGTTGTTAGAATTACTAGAAGAACTAGAACTAGAAGAAGATGTATAAATTCCCATTGCTTGCAATGTTTTGGTTCCTGCAATTCCATCTGCTGTTAGTCCATTTTTTCTTTGAAAATATTTTACAGCCGCTAGCGTTTGACTTCCATATATGCCATCTACACTTCCATTATAATAACCCCAACGCTTTAGTTTTGTTTGTATTTGTATTACTTCATTTCCTCTTGAACCATATTTGGAAAGTGCTTCTACTTCTCCATTTCTAATAAAAATATGGTAAGAAATAAAAATGGCAAATAATATGGTTATTATGATAATTGGTTTTATCTTCTTTTTTATTTTCATAAAAATTCCACCTCATTTGAAGTTATTTTCTCCAAATTTGGTGGTTTTATACAATTTCCATTATTTCTTTACATTTTTAGCAGCCTTCACTAAAGCTACAAATAATGGTGCTGGTCTATCTGGTCTTGATTTAAACTCTGGGTGAAATTGCCCTGCTATAAAGAATAAATGGTCTTTTAACTCTACCATTTCTACTAGTGTGCCATCTGGTGATGTTCCAGACGCTATTAGCCCTTCTTCTTCCATTTGCTTGCGATATGTGTTATTGTACTCAAAACGATGGCGGTGTCTTTCTTCTATATCAGTTGTTTTATATATTTTTTCTGCTAATGTTCCTTTTTTAATTGTGCATGGGTAACTGCCAAGTCGCATGGTTCCGCCTTTTTTGGTAATTACTTTTTGGTCTTTCATAATGTGAATAACTGGATTTTTACATTCTGGGTTGAATTCTTCTGAGTTTGCATCTTCTAATTTTAATACATTTCTTGCAAATTCTACTACAGCCATTTGCATTCCTAAACAGATTCCTAAAAATGGAATGTTGTTTTCTCTTGCATAGCGTATTGTTTCTATTTTTCCTTGCACGCCTCTATTTCCAAAGCCACCCGGTACAATAATTCCATCTAGCCTTGCTAATTTTTCTTTTGCATTTTCTTTAGTGATTTCTTCTGAATCAATATATTTTATTTGTACTTTTACTCCATTTTCAAAACCTGCATGTCTTAAACTTTCTGCTACTGACAAATAAGAATCTTCTAGTCTTACATATTTTCCAACTATGGCAATGGTTACTTCTTTGTCTGTTACATTGTTGATTTTTTCCATTAATTTTTCCCATTCTTGGTTATTTGGCTCTTCTTTTTCTAGTCTTAAATGTTTACATGCTTGAAGTGCTAGTCCTTCTTTTTCTAGCATTAAAGGTACTTCATATAAGCAAGAAGCCGTTCTATTTGCAATAATATTTTCTTTTCTTACATTACAAAATAGAGCCATTTTTTCTCTTAGGTTTTCTGGAATTTCATTTTCTGAACGACATACTAAGATATCTGGCTTAATTCCAAAAGATTGTAGTTCTTTTACAGAGTGTTGTGTTGGCTTTGATTTTAATTCATTAGAGCCATGTATATATGGAAGAAGTGTTACGTGAATATATAGTACATCTTCTGGTGCATTTTCAATTCCTACTTGGCGAATTGCTTCTATTAAAGATAAACCTTCAATATCTCCTACAGTTCCGCCTAATTCTGAAATAACAATGTCTACATCAGTATCTTCAAAAGCATAAATTTTTTCTTTTATGGCATTGGTAATGTGGGGAATGACTTGTACTGTTTTTCCTAAATAGTCTCCCCTTCTTTCTCTATCTAATACTTCTTGATAGATTTTTCCCATAGTAATACTTGAATTTTTACTTAAATTTTCATCTGTGAATCTTTCGTAATGTCCTAAATCTAAATCTGTTTCTGCTCCGTCATCTGTTACAAATACCTCTCCGTGTTCGTAAGGACTCATAGTTCCTGGGTCTACATTGATATAAGGGTCAAATTTTTGATTTACTACCTTATAGCCTCTGTTTTTTAAAAGCCTTCCTAAAGATGCTGCTGTAATTCCTTTTCCAAGTCCTGATACTACTCCTCCTGTGACAAAAATGTACTTTGTTTTCATGTTTCTTCCTCCATTTATTATTTTCTATAATTTTTTAGTTTTGCTCCAAATAAATGCATTTACCTTTTCTTGAAATTTAAATACTATTTTATTATAATTTAAGTATTTTGGCTTATAAAACAAAAATAGATTAAAAAGCAAACCAAAAAATGCGGTTTTTTTTTAATCTATTCTTTATTTGTTCTATTGTATTTATCTTATCATTAACATTTTTTAAATGCAACCTTTTTCGCTATTTTTTTTAATTTTTCATATTACTTATTAAATATTTTATTTATATACTATTTAATAATTTTAAACAAAATTTGTAGTATTTTTTTTATTTGTTTGATATACTATAGAAAAACAAAGACTAACTATTAATTGTCAATAGTTTTTCTAAAAAAATTTATTTAATAATTTGTTAGATAAAAATTTGCATG
>CANQFS010000052.1 GCA_947599825.1 uncultured Clostridia bacterium | reverse complement strand
TTAGAAAAAATAAGTAAAGATAAAGAATTAAAAAGAGTAGCAGAGTTAAGAGAAAAAGCAATAAGAGATGAAAAAAATGGCCTAAGGCATGCAAGAGAAGATGGCTTGAAGGAAGGTCTAGAAAAACGGTCTAGAAAAACGGACTAGAACAACGGGAAAAAAGAACGGAAAAAAAGAACGGAATAGAAAAACGGAATGAAAGAAACAGAAATAAAAATAGCAAAAAAACTAAAAGAAAAAAATTTATCTATTGATGAAATAATAGAAATAACAGGATTGACAAGAGAAAAAGTAGAAAAATTATAATAGATTTATTATTCTAAAATACTTTTTTATAATATAAAAATAAAACATAAATATTTTACGATACAAAAAACGACAAAATTGTCGTTTTTTGTTTATTTTTTTACGCTTTTTCGTTTCATTTTGGAACGCTAGGAGAACCTTCATTTTTTTGTTCTGTCATGAAGTAATTAGATAAATAACAATGTTAAAATAATAATTATGTAAAAAAGTTATTAACTAAAATAGTTTATTTTATTGCGTTAGCAAAAATGCATTTATATAATAAAACAAAAAAGAAGGAGTTGAAAACAAATGAAAAAACAGCAAAAACAACAGAAAAATGTAACTTGCATAAAAATAATGTGTAAGAATTCTCAAGAAAAATTGAGCAAATATGCTGAAAGATATAGTGGAATAACCTTAATTTCTCTAGTAATAACAATAATTATTTTAATCATATTAGCAGGTGTAAGTATAAGTTTAATATTAGGAGAAAACGGCTTATTTACAAAGGCACAAAAAGCAGCAAAAGATATGGATATAGCCAGCTTAAAAGAACAAATAGGAACAGAATTACTTAGCATGCAAATAGAAAATGAAGAAAATAATTTTGTAATAGAAAAAAGTGAAGTAGAAAAAGTACTAAGCAAATATGGACAAGTTATAAAAAGCGAAGATGGAAACATTATAGGTTTAAAACCAACAGGAAAAGACTATGAAATACCATTTAGTGAACTATGGGAAGGAGAAACCACCAATAGCTATAATGCAACAAAACACGTAAATGTACCAAAACTAGCAGAAGGAATGATACCAATAAAATATAGTGAAGGACAATGGGAAATATGTAGTGAGAACGATAGTGAATGGTATAATTATGATGAAAGCCACAAAGAATGGGCAAATGTAATGTTATCAGACGGAACATATAAAGCAGAAACAGCGGAAATAGGGAAAAAAGTAGAAGACACAGAATTAGGAAGTATGTTTGTATGGATACCAAGATATGCATATAGCATAAATGAATATGGAGTAGAAAAAGATGGAGAAGGAGAAACGCAAAAAATAACAGACGTAACCTTTTTAGTAGGAACTACAAATAAAGATGAAGATGGAAACGAATATGCTTTAGACTATAATACCGATGAAGTAGAAAAAGCAAAAGCAGAAACAGAAGGAAAAACAGTATCAACACCCAAAATAGTACACCCAGCCTTTAACTTTGGAGGAACAAACCTATCAGGAATATGGGTAGCAAAATTTGAGGCAAGTATGGAAGGACAAGAAAATAAAAATACAACAGGTACAACAGGAGATGACATTACAACAAAAAATGTAAAAGTATTGCCAAATGTACAAAGCTGGAGATATATAAGAGTAGGAAATGCGTTTACAAATTGTATAAAAATGAATGATAGTGAAAACATATATGGAATAACAAGTGCAGTAGATAGCCACTTAATGAAAAATAGTGAATGGGGAGCAGTAACATACTTATCAGCATCACAATATGGAATAACACCAACAATAAATACTTCAAATGAAAACAATTCTGGAAAATACAAAGCATACACAGGAGGTCAGGATTATAAATCCAAATTAACACAAAGTACAACAGGGAATATAACAGGAATATATGATATGTGTGGCGGAGCATGCGAATATGTAGCAGCATATTATGATAATCAAAATGACAATCTAGGAACAAATGGAACAACTATATATTTTGAAGGAAATAAATTAAAAGCAGAATATGAAAAATATTGGGATAAATATGAAGTAAACGAAGAAGAAAAAGCAAAAGATACCTCATGGGAAGATGATAATGATAAAATAAAACAATTAGCAAAAAAAAGGTTAAACCTAATGAAAGATGTAAAAGGAATAGGAATATATGATGTAAAAAATACATTTTCATTCTATGGTAAAGTAAATGGTTCATGGAAATGGATACCAGATGTTCAAGGTATTACTACACAATATGGAGTAGGAATATACAATAAGGACTATACTCTAGTAGGAAATATTTCGCAACCTTTCTTGCTTCGCGGTGGCGGTTGGAACAATGGTACTGGCGCTGGTGTATTTTTCTCTTATGGATACGGCGGAAATGCCCTCGGCGACAGACGGCTTCCGCCCGGTGTTAGTTGCACTTTAAGTAAAAAGGAACGCTTTAAGTAAACAGGAGGGACAATCCAATGTCATTTGTTTTAAAATTTGAGACGTACCAAAATGAGGTATGTCTCAAATTTTTTATATAGTAGGAAAGTTCTCCTTGAAGGAGGACTTTCCGCAGACGATAAATATGGCGAGCCTTAGATTTTCTTAAAATTTTCATTTGTTAAAAAATCTTAGGCTCGCTTTTTTTGCTTTTTTCAATCTTTCTTCAAGGTTACAGGATTATATTATAAACAGAATAAAAACGGAATTAAAATTTTCTAAGCAATAAATTGCTAAGAAAATCTAAACTCCGCATATTTATCTTCTACGTCAAGTCTATCGCTTTTTGGCGATGACTTTCCTAGAATATAAAAAACGGAAAGGAAATTAACAAATGGCAGATTTTTTTAGAAGAGTAGAAAAAAAGTATGTAATTAACAAAAGTCAATATGAAGCCTTGCAAAAAGCAATGCAAGATAAAATGGTAGAAGATGAACACGGAAAAAGTACCATTTACAATGTTTATTACGACACAGAGCAATATGACTTAATAAAACATTCTATTTCAAAGCCTATTTTTAAAGATAAAGTAAGAATTAGAAGTTATAATGCTCCAACTCAAAATAGCAAAGTATATTTGGAAATAAAAAGAAAATATGACGGAATTGTAAGCAAAAGAAGAATTCAAACCTCTTTAGAAACATTTTATGAAAGTTTTAAAAGCCCAAAAGAAACAGCAAAAGGGCAAGTTGAAAAAGAATTAACTTACTATTTCAAACACTACCATTTAATACCAACTATGTTTTTATCATATGAAAGAAACGCGTACTATGAAAAAGGAAATAGTGATTTCCGAATAACCTTTGATACAAACATTATAGCAAGAGACTATGATTTACAAATGGAAAAAGGAAATTATGGAACTGTTATCCTAGGAAAAGACAACTATGTAATGGAAATTAAAACATTAGGCGCTATGCCAATTTGGTTTGTGCATTTACTAGATGAATTAAATATCTATCCAGCAGGATTTTCAAAATACGGAGAAGCCTATCAAGAACTAATATTAAAAGAAAATAGCATGAAGGAAGTAATTTAAGGTGACATATTAAAATGTAAATATTTAAAAAGATAGAAAAAATAAAATTATATATGTTAAAAGATAAAAAGCAATTTAAATTGCTAGATTTTAGAAAGTGAGGAAAGAAAAATGTTAGAAAGTATTTTAAATGAAACAACGGCAAGCGTTAGTTTAGTAGATTGTATGATATGTATTGCAGTAGCCTTTTTATTAGGAGGAGTGATTAGTTTTACACATAAAATGACAACAAAGTCAACACCAAATTTTTTACTAACTTTGTGTATATTACCAGTTTTAGTGCAAGTAATTATATTGCTTATCAATGGAAATTTAGGAACTTCTCTTGCTGTAGCAGGAGCCTTTAGTTTAGTAAGATTTCGTAGTATGCCGGGAAATTCAAAAGAAATTATTAGCGTATTATGGGCAATGGCAGTAGGTTTAGGGCTAGGTATGGGATATATTCTTTACAGTGCCATTATTACCATTATTGTTGCTATTTTTATCTTTATTTTAAATAAAATTATTTACAACGAAAAAGACCAAATAGAAAGAAAACTAAAAATCGTTATTCCTGAAAATTTAGACTACGAAGAAGTATTTGATGATATTTTCAAGCAATATACAGACAAAGTAGAACTAAGCAAAGTAAAAACAACAAACATGGGAAGTATGTATGAACTTAGTTATATTGTTGAAATGAAAAAAGGACAAAAAGAAAAAGAATTTATGGACGAATTAAGATGCCGCAACGGAAATATGCTAGTCATGTTAGAAAAATTAGAATTAAGTGAGGTAGAATTATAATGAAAAGTAAGAAAACAAAAATTATTGTTAGCATTATAGTATGCGTTTTACTTATTGCAGGCATAGTGGTGGGCTATTCATATAAAAAGCAAGATACCAATGCAAAAATTAACACAGAAGCCACAAAACTAGAAGTAGAATATAGTCAAAGTGAATTAACGGGAGAGTGGGCAGACTACAAAGCCAAAATCACTTTAGATGATACGAAAACTACAATAGAAGGAAAAGGCGTAACAACAAACCAAAATACTATTACAATTCAATCTGCAGGTTCGTACTATATTACAGGAAGTTTATCTAATGGAAATATTATAGTAGATGCAGGAAAAGAAGATGAAGTACAATTAGTTCTAGAAAATGCTTCTATTACAAGTAAAGAAACAGCGCCTATCAATGGAATTCAGGCAGGAAAGCTAACAATTACTTTGGCAGAAAATTCAATAAATAATATAACAGATAGCAGTTCTTATACAATCTTCACAGACGAAGAAAGTGGTGAGCCAGATGGCGCCATATTTACCAAAACAGATTTAGTAATCAATGGAAATGGAACCTTAATTATAAATGCTTCTTATGCAGACGGAATTGTTAGCAAAGACGGTTTAAAAATCATCAATAGCAATATTCAAATTACAGCAAAAGATGATGGTATTAGAGGGAAAGATTATATAGCAACTAACAACGCAAATATCAAAATCACTTCAGGTGGAGATGGAATGAAAACAACGAATGATACAGATACAGCACTTGGCTATCTTCAAATAGATGGAGGAAACATTGAAATTACGGCAAAAGCAGATGGTGTGCAAGCCCAAACGATTTTAAATATATCAAAAGATGCCAATATTAACATTACAACAGAAGGAGAAGTAACGTCTAAACAAAGTGAAAACTTTGGCTTTGGAGGACAAAGAGGCACAAAAACACAAACTGTAAGTGAAGATGCAGGAAGTAGTAAAGGTCTAAAAGCAGGAGAAGAAATTACCATAGAAAGTGGTAACATTACCATTAACAGTACAGATGATAGCATTCATTCTAATGGAATTGTAATTTTAGAAAACGGAAATCTTACTTTAAAAAGCGGAGATGACGGAATTCATGCAGATACCAACATTGTAATAAATAATGCTACTATTAACATTACGAAAAGTTATGAAGGAATAGAAAGTGCTTATATAGAAATAAATGGCGGAAATATTTCGCTAGTAGCATCAGATGACGGAATTAACGTATCAGGTGGAAACGATAGTTCTAGCATAGGTGGAAGAATGGGGCAAAATAATTTTAGCCAAATAGGAAATAGCAATCAAAAATTAGTAATAAATGGTGGAACAGTTAAGGTAAATTCAACAGGAGATGGCTTAGACGCAAATGGTGCAATTTATATTAGTGGCGGAAATGTTTTTGTAGAAGGACCAACTTCATCTGGAAATGGTGCTTTAGACTATGATTCCGAATGTGTTGTAACAGGAGGAAAAATCATCATTTATGGAGCAGTAGGAATGTGGCAAAATCCATCTAATACATCTACACAATATGTATTAACCTTCCAAAATACAGGAAATGCAGGAGATAAAGTAGTGCTAAAAGATAGTAATGGAAACGAAATTTCTTCTTTTACCACTTCAAAATCTTATGGAGCGCTTAGCATTTCAAGTAGTAAAATACAAAAAGGAGAAACTTATACTTTATACGTAAATGAAAGTAACAAAGCAAGTTTGACTGCAAATAGCATTATTACTTCAAACGGAGTAAGCAGTCAAAATGGAATGGGAATGCCAGGCAGAATGCAAGATGAAAATGCAGGTGCAATGCAAGAACCAAATGGTGGAATGAAAGGGACAAATGGAAGAAAAGGAGAAGCAGGAACTATATAGTGATTATGCAAAAAGAAAAATTACTCTAGAATGATATAGAGTAATTTTTTAATATATGCTATAATAAGCAAAAAGAAGGTGAAAAATTGAAAATATTATTAGTAGAAGATGAATATAGTCTAGCAGATGCAATCTGCGAAACCTTAAAAAGAGAACATTTTGACGTAACAATGATAGGAAATGGATTAGAAGGAGAAGAAGAGGCACTAAGCAATGTTTATGATTTAATTCTGTTAGATGTAATGCTACCAGGCAAAGATGGTTTTCAAATTTTAAAGACTATTAGGCAAGAAAAATTAAAAACACCTATTATTATGCTAACAGCAAAATCAGAATTATATGATAAACTAAATGGACTAGAAAATGGAGCAGACGACTATATTACTAAGCCATTTCATATGCAAGAATTAGTAGCAAGAATAAAAGTGGTTTTAAAGAGAAATAATCATGCAGAAGACATTAGTCACCTACAATTTAACGATTTAACTTTAGATTTACAAACTGGAAAAATGAGTGCAAACGGAAATGAAATTGCCATTAATGGCAAAGAACTAGATTTATTAGAAATGCTATTACTAAATCAAAATCAAATTGTAGATAAAGAAGTAATTGTAAGTAAAATATGGGGTTACTATAATGAAGCAGAGTATAATAATGTAGAGGTATATGTATCTTTCTTAAGAAGAAAACTAAAACTAATTCAATCAAATGTAAAAATAAAAGCAGTTAGGGGAATAGGTTACAAACTAGAAGTAGAATTTGAAAAATAATTTAAAAATTAGTTTATGCTATTTGAAAAGTTAGTTTGTACTATTTAAAAAGTTATTTTTTATTACCTGAAAAATTAATTGTACCATGTGAAAAATTAGGTTATGCTATTAAAAAATTAGTTCTGTATTATTTGAAGAATTAGTTATGCCATATGAAAGGAAATGTTGTAAAAATGATAAAAAAATTAAGCCAAAAAATATTTACTCTTATTATGATATCACTTTCTATAATAATATCTGGAATTATACTATTATTTATGTATTTCAATTATCAAAACACCATCAATAGTAGAATTTCTATGTTCGACAGATTTGGACTAGGAGAAGAAAGAAAAGACAAAAACGAAAGACCACTAGATATTCCAGAACTAGAACTAAGCATGCAAGGAGTTTATGACATCATGATAGAAAATAACACTATTGTGCAAAATAGTAGTCAAGAGGAAAATAAAGAAATAGAAGAATATGCTATCAAACTAAGTAAAACAAACAAAAAAACAGGAATTATAGGAAATTATATTTATCAAGTAAGAAAAACAAAAGATGGAAGAAGTCATATTACATTTATGGAAGATGAAAATGCTATTTTACATTTAAAACAATCTATTGGTTTTTCAATTCTTATATTACTAATTGCCATTTTTATTATATACAATGTAGCAAAGAAAACATCTCACATCATTGTAAAACCAGTAGAAGAAACCTTTGAAAAGCAAAAACAATTTATATCAGATGCTTCTCACGAACTCAAAACACCTCTTGCTGTGATAGAAGCAAATGCAGACGTATTAGAAAATGAAATAGGCAAAAATAAATGGTTAGATTATATTCAAAATGAAATTAGTAGCATGAGTAAATTAATCAATGAGCTATTATTATTAGCAAAAATAGAAAACGTAGATGATGTGAAAGAATATCAGGATTTTGATTTATCAAAAGAAGTACAAATTCAATTTTCTATGTTTGAAAGCATGGCTTATGAAAAGAAAATAAAACTTACAAGTAACATACAAGAAAATATTAAAATGAATGGAAATAAGCAAGATATAGAACATATTGTATCCACTTTGCTAGATAATGCTATAAAACATACAGAGCCAGAAAAAGAAGTAATAGTAAATCTGAATAAAGAAAAAAGTGAAATCATATTAGAAGTAAAAAATCAAGGAGAAAAAATACCAGAAGAAGAAAGAGAAAAAATATTTGAAAGATTTTATCGAATCGACAAAGCAAGAAATAGAAAAGAAAAAAGATATGGGCTAGGCCTTGCTATTGCAAAATCTATTGTAGAAAAATATAAGGGAAAAATAGAAGTATTATACCAAGATGGATTTACCATATTTAAAGTTATATTTTAGATTTAAAAATAGACTAGTTTTTCTTTTTATTTTATGATAATCCCAAATTTGACAGTTAAGCGGTACAAATGTTGATATACTAACATTTGTACCGCTTTTAGAATGCGTAATGT
>CANQFS010000051.1 GCA_947599825.1 uncultured Clostridia bacterium | reverse complement strand
GATAAAAGATATAGTGAAAAATCTATGAAATATTATAGAAGTTTAGGACTAGATGCCATTGTAAAAAATGTTCCAGAATATAAACAGGCACAAGTAGTAAGAAATTTGCTAGATAGATACGACCCAGACATTTTAGTCTTAACAGGACATGATGGAATGATAAAAAAGGGAACAGGCTTTAATGACATCTACAATTATCGAAATTCTAGACATTTTATCAATACCGTAAACGAAGCAAGAAAATGGAATTCACACGGAAAGGATTTGGCTATTTTTGCAGGAGCATGCCAAAGCTATTATGAAGCTATCATGTCAGCAGGTGCAAACTTTGCCTCCTCGCCACGGTAGAATTATGATAGATTTCATTGACCCTCTAATAGTAGCAGAAAGAATTGCAACAACAGAAAACACAAAATACTTAACTATCCGTGACATTAAAGACGAATTAAGAGATGGAGAAGAAGGAGTAAGCCGGCATAGGCTCTATGGGCAAAAAACATCTTTAGTTACCTTTGGGGACGTTTCCTTTTGGTACATCTGTCCCCAATGGATATTGAATTTTATATTACAATTATCTTTGTTATTATTAATGTACCAAAAGGGACACATGTACCAAAAGGAAACGTCCCCAATGGTACATTTTGTAATAAAATAGTAATTATATTGTAACACAAATGTAATAAAACTTTAAAAACCTTGATACAAGCCAAATACAAGTTATGACATAAAACTTTTCTTTTTGACATTTTCTGCCTTTCATGATAGAATAAACTCATCTTAAAAAAGTAGGTGATGTACATGATTTGTAAAAGTGATATAGCAAATCTAAAAACAGATATTGGAGATATGGTAGGGCAAAAAATTATTGTGAAAGGTTCTTTAGGAAGAAGTAAAACTTTCGAAAAAGAAGCAACTATTCAAAAAGCTTATCCAAATATCTTTGTTGTAAAATACGAAGAAAACGAAAGAAATGTTACCTATAGTTACACCGATGTTCTAACAAGAACAGTAGAAGTGGACGTTTTTGATGGGCAAAATTATTCTCCACTAATTCCACCAGCTGTCAATGTAAAAGCATAGGCAAAGAAAAACAAAAGTAAAAAAATAAGAAAATGAAAAATTCCTATATTTTAGGAATTTTTTTTGTGCCCAAGCAATATACATTTAATAATAAAAAATGAAGGAGGTATATTGTAATGGCAGTAGCAACAAGCAAAGAAACAATATGTATTAACCAAGTTATAGAACAAAAAACAGATACAGCCATGGTAGAGGAGGATTTTGTCGTTCCAGATATCAAGCCAGATATCTTAAATACAATCCGTACAAATGGAAATGTTTGCATCTATAAAAAAGAAATCATGGAAGGAAAAGTGAAGATAGATGGAGCGATTCAAGTGTATATCATGTATTTAGCAGACGATGAAACATCTTGTATTAGAAGCCTAAATGTAACGCTTGATTTTTCAAAAACCATTGATTTTGACATAGTAAAGGAAGGAATGACACTAGAAGATAAAGTCATCTTAAAATCAGTAGAATGTAGAGTATTAAACGGAAGAAAAGTAAGTGTAAAAGCATTATTAGACTTCGACATAAAAATAACATCTAATGAAGAAGTCGAATTTGTAAAACAAGTAGAAGACCTAAAAGATGTGCAAATACTAGATAGTAATGTAACTTTAAATTCTTTATTAGGATCTGGAACCACGAAAGTATATGCAAAGGATACTCTTGTAATTGATAATGTAGACAATTTAGCAGAAATTATGAAAGTCGATTTTACTATTACAAACCAAGAAACAAAAATCAGTTACAATAAGGTATTAGTAAAGGCAGATAGTTGTGTCAAAATTGTGTATTTAACAGAAGATAATCGAATTTGCACAACATCACAAATCATTCCAGTAATGGGCTTTATAGATATGCCAGATGTAGCAGACGAAAACTTATGTGACGTGCGTTATCAGCTAAAAAATTTAACCATAAAACCAAATAATGTAGAAGAACATTCTATCTATGTAGAAGCAGAACTAGAAATTATGTGCTATGTATCCGAAAGTAGACAACTAACCCTTCTACAAGATTTATATAGTCCAAGTGTAAACTTAGCCTATAAACAAAAGCAAATTCAAGCAATTTCACAAAAAGCAATAATCAAAGACGTATATTCTATACGTGAAAAGCAGTTTATATCAGAAATAGGAAATCATAAAATTTATGATGTAGAAGTAAAACCGAGCATTTTAAACCAAACAATTTTAAAAGACAAAATCATGTATGAAGGTCAAATGGAACTAAACTTCTTATTTGACGCAGACAATAGTAGCAGAATAGGAACCAAAAATATAGTAATACCATTTAACTATGCAATGGATTGCAAAGGAGCAATGCCAACTTCTCAAATAGAAACAAAAATTGGAATTAATTTGCAAGACTTTACTGTATTATCAGATGAAAATATTGATATAAAAGTAGACTTAGAATTTGCAGTTACTTTATCTAATAATCAAAATATTCAAGTCATTGAAGAAGTAAGCATAGATGAAACAAGAGCTAATGAAAGATGTAGTCTAATTATTTACTTTGTAAAACCAGGAGATACACTATGGAAGATTGCAAAAAAATTTAGAAGCACAGTAGCCAATATTGCTCAAATGAATGGAATAGAAGATGAAAATAAAATTAGCATAGGACAGCAACTATTCATTCCAAGCGCAATATAGAGAAAATGGGACAATTGGGGACAGTCCCCAATTGGGAAGAATGGGACAATTTGGGACAGTGTTTAAATTAAGAAAAAGGAAAAAGCATGGATAAAATATATTCACGAAGGCGAATTATATTGCCAAAATTTGCATTTGTGTATCACCAAGGAAAAAGGCCAGAAAATAGAGAAACGGGCAAAAGGTGGAAAATTACTAGCGTAATTCTTATAGCAATAATTACTGCGAGCCTAATTGTAAAATCTATTTCTCCAATTATTGATAAACAATGTATCAATATTGCAAAAAGTATTGCAACCAAAGTATCAAATGAACAAGCAACTGTCGTAATGTCAAAATATCAATATGAAGATTTATGCGTCATTACCAAAGATACTTCTCGGCAATATAAAAATGATAAATGCTAATGTAGCAGCAGTAAATGCCATCATTTCTGATGTTGCAGTAAAAATTCAAGACGAACTAAATAAACAAGAAAATAGCAACTTCACAATAAGAATGGGAAGTCTTACAGGTAGCAGATTGCTTTCAGGAAGAGGGCCAAAACTTAATGTACGAATGTCAACAATAGGAAATATAGATACTGATTTAAGGTCAGAATTTTCCTCTACAGGAATCAACCAAACGCTTCATCGAATATATTTGCAGGTAGAATGTGAGGTGGTAGTTTTAACGCCAATTAACACAGTAGAACAAACAATTACAAATCAAGTGTTAATTGCAGAAGCGGTTATTGTAGGAACAACGCCAGATACGTATTACAACTTAGAAGGAATGACAGCAAGTGATGCAATGCAAGTAATGCAGTAGAAAAAGCGCTAGAGAACTAGCGTTTTTTTCATGCTTTTTCTTGACACTTTTTCTTCTAGGCATTAAAATAAAAAGTAGAGGTACCATTGAGGTACCATTGGGGACGTTAGCCTCTGCATAAGTTATCCGTAATTCACTTGGCTAACTTATCCTTTTGGTAAATCTGTCCCTAATGGTAATTGAGAGAGGAAAAGATATGTTAGAACTAAAAGATATATGTTTTACAAGAGAAAATAGAAAAATATTAGACCATGTTAGTTTGAATATAGATACTGATAAATTTGTAGTAATTACAGGACCAAATGGTTCTGGAAAGTCTACTTTGGTTAAAATTATTATGGGAATTGAAAAGCCAGATGAAGGAAAAGTACTATTAGAAGGCAAAGATATTACAAATTTATCAATTGATGAAAGAGCAAAACTTGGTATTGGTTTTGCGTTTCAACAGCCAGTAAAATTCAAAGGAATTACTGTATATGATTTGCTAAAATTGTCTTCTGGAAAAGAAATGAATAAAAAGGAAGCTTGCGACATTTTATCAAAAGTAGGTCTATGTGCTAGAGAATATGTTGATAGAGAGGTTAACGGCTCTTTATCAGGCGGAGAATTAAAAAGAATTGAAATTGCAACCGTTGCTGTTCGAAATTCTAAGTTTACTATTTTTGATGAGCCAGAAGCGGGAATTGATTTATGGAGTTTCCAAAGTTTAATTAAAATATTTGAAGATATGAGAAAAATAGTAAAAGGCACAACACTTATTATTTCTCACCAAGAGCGTATTTTAAACATTGCAGATGAAATTATTTTAATGAAGGAAGGAAAAATACAAGCAAAGGGAAGCAAAGAAGAACTACTAGGACAAGTATTTGGACAATCTATGTGTAGCAAACTAGGAGGTGACCAAGAAAATGGATAAAACAGATGTTGAACTATTACATGAAATTACAGATATGCAAGGAGAAACCTTTGAGGGTGCTTATAACATTCGTAAAAATGGCCAGGGTATTGAAAGAAAAGTAACCGACAATATCAATATTGTCACCAAAAAAGATGTCTCTGGAATTGACATTTATGTAAAAGAAAACACCAAATTTGAATTTGTTCATATTCCGGTTATTATTACAGAAAGTGGCTTAAATGACGTTGTTTATAACGATTTTTATATTGGAAAAAATGCCAATGTTATCATTGTAGCGGGTTGCGGCATTCACAATGACCACCACAAAGATTCACAGCATGATGGCATTCATCGTTTCTTTTTAGAAGAAGGTGCTAAAGTAAAATATATTGAAAAGCATTATGGAGAAGGCAAAGGAACAGGAAAAAGAATTTTAAATCCAGTAACGGAAGTGCATTTGAAGAAAGGCGCAACTTTAGAAATGGAATCGATGCAAATAAAGGGAGTTGATTCTACTATAAGAACCACCAAGGGCATTCTAGAAGAAGACACTAACTTTGTTGTAACTGAAAAAATTATGACACATGGTTTGCAAAAAGCTAGAACCATTTTTGAAGTCGAGTTAAATGGAAAAAATGCTAGCACTAAAGTAACATCTAGGTCAGTAGCAACCGAAAATTCTGTGCAACAATTTGAATCGAAAGTAACAGGAAATACGCAGTGCTTTGGACATGTAGAATGTGATGCAATTATAAAAGATAAAGCAAAAGTAATTGCTATTCCAGAAATTATTGCCAATAACGTAGATGCCAATTTAATTCACGAAGCAGCCATTGGCAAAATTGCAGGAGACCAATTAATGAAACTAATGACATTAGGCTTAAATGAAAAGGAAGCAGAAGAAGCAATAATTAATGGATTTTTAAGATAGGAGAAAAATGGAAAGAAAAATGACAGAAGAAATATTACCAAAAAAAATAACTTGGTTTGATAAATTAAAAAATGCTTTTAGAAAAATGGAAGGATTTCAAGAAGGTTCTAGGTTTATTCTTGATGTAAAACCAAAAATAAAAGAATATTCTGATTTAGAATTAATGAAAATAGCTACTATAGAAGAAAAATTACAAAAAGCAATCAATCAAAACCATTCTATTTTGTCTCTTCAAAGTGGCATTCAAGAAAAAGAAGCAGAAAGTTTATTAGAATGGACGGTTCAAAATGCAAGAAATGAACATAGGAAAGAAGCCAATGAAAAATTAGAAAATATGAGTTTGTTAGGCTATTGTGGATTCGGACAGGGAATAACGGCTACTACCCTAAAAAATATGGGCTTATCTCCTTATATTGTAAATGTTAATCCAACCTTAGAAAAACAAGCAAGTAGACATGCTTTTGTAGCAGTAAAATTACCAATACAAACAAAAGAGGAAATAGAAGAAAAATTATATTTAGTTGATACTACATTTAAACAATTCTTTTTAAGAGACGAAGTAACTAATTCACAAGGAATTTTTATTAAAGATAAACGTTTTGGAAATAAAGTAGCACCACTGGAAGGATATTGGATATTACAAATGAAAAATGGAAAAGAATTTGCAACAGAATTATTAGAAAATGGTTTTATAGAATTAACGGAGGAAAATGCAAAAATATATGGTGATGCTTTTAAATTATCAAGTAAAAGTCGAAAAAATCCTACAAAGGTACCAAAGAGAAAAGAATTAATAACAGGAATAGAAGGAAAAGAATATATACAAAATATAACAAGTGAGCAAATGCAAGAAGAAATTGATTATGATGATAATGAATTAGAAGAAAAATGGCATGTTAATGTAACAACTCCACTAATGAATAAAATGAAATTAAAGCAGCAATCAAACCATATGACAATGGAAGAAAAGCAAGAAAAACGAGAAGAAATGACACGTGAATAAAACGGAAAAGGCAAGTTTTTTTTAAGCTTGTCTTTTTCGTTTATCTTAAAAACTAATACAGTTATCCAAAAAAGAGCAAAAAATCTAGATTTTAAAGAAAGAACAAGTTATAATGCAAAGTAATAGGAGGGGTAACATGAATATAAAAATACATACAAATTTTTCAGACCAAAATAATGAAATTGAAGTCATTATCAATGCACCTCAAAACGCTAGAGAAGTAAATCAAATAATAGAAACCATTCAAGCTATATCAAATCAAATAGATACCATTATAGGAGAAAAAGAAAACAAAATATTTATCATTCAAGTTAGTGAAATTATTTGTTTTTACGCACAAGAAAAAAATAATTATTGCAAAACAAAAGAAGGAGAATTTCGCATTAAGAAAAAACTTTATGAATTAGAAGAAAATTTAAGCAAAAAACAATTCATTCGTATTTCAAATTCTTGTATTGCAAACGTGAAATTCATTCAGAACTTTGATTTAAGTAAGGTTGGAGACATTATTGTACATTTTACAGATGGAACAAATGAATATGTATCAAAAAGAAGAATCAGCAGTGTGTTGAAATTTTTAAAAGAAAGGGGAAATTAAAATGAAGAAAATTATAAGTCGAATTTGTTTAATTAGTATGATTATCTATTTTATAATTAGTAGCTTTTACACCATATTTTATAGAGAATTACTTAAAGAAGATATAGCAGTTATGAAGCAAAGTATTGAGCAAGAAGAAAGTCGCCTAATGGAAAAAGATATTAGAATGGACTATATTATGGAAAATCAATCAAGAGAATATGTATTAAATACCAATCTATTATTAATAGGGGTATCTATTGGAATGGGAAGTTTTATAGGGTTAATATTATCAGTAAAAGAAAACTCAAAAATAAAATATATTCTGTATTTTGTTTTTGGATATCTATTTTATAGTTTAGTTTTAATTGTAATTATGGGAATCGTTATGGGAAAAGAGGCAAGCAGACATTTCCTAATAAATATTTATCTGCAAAATGTTCTACCAATCATTTTATCCTATAGTGCAATATATGCAATTATTCTTGTAGTAAATATATGGAGAAATAAATCAAAAGTAAAAGAATTAAACGAAACATTAAAAGGAGAAAAACAAAACAAAAGAAAATTCAATATACCATATATAAAACAAACAATAATTGGTATTGTTATACTTACGATTGCATTATTTTTAGGTAACACCATTAGAAAAGCAAATATTCTAATTCAATATAGTAAAAATATAGAAAATTTTGTTCAAAGTAAAAATTATTATATGAAAGAAAAAATAGGTAATAACATATTAGAATATTTTTACAAAGATGGAATTATGGTTGTAAAACAAGGAAATAATACTACTTATTATAATGAAGAAACACAGGAAAGAGTTATAATAAATAAAAATAAGAAAGCATGTGTTACAACAACGAGTCAAATGCCTAAACCACTAATAAATGAATTTTTTTATGAAGGTATGCACACAAGATTTTGGAGAAGTTTATTAGAAGCCTTAAGAATAGGTATAAAAACAGAAAAAATAGATGGAGTATCATATTATATATTAGATAAAAAATATGAAAATACACTATATATTAATAAGGAAACACTATTAGTAGAAAAAATAATACAATATGGTATATCTGTTAACGAAACTACTCAAGAAGTAAACTTAAACTCAGATGCTATTCAATATTGTTATAAACTAAATGCAGTAACAGATGAACAAATTCATTATCCAGATTTAACAGAATATGAAATATATAATGATGTAAAAGAATTTAATGAGGCCACTAGAAAATAAACAAAAAAACTCGGAAGTTTTATTTCCGAGTTTTTGAAATTTTATCTCTTAGAGAATTGTGGAGCTTTTCTAGCTTTCTTAAGACCATATTTCTTTCTTTCTTTCATACGTGGATCTCTTGTTAAGTATCCATTTGATTTTAAAGTTGGTCTAAATTCGCTATTTGCTTCATTTAATGCTCTTGCAATACCATGACGAATTGCTCCAGCTTGACCTGTAAATCCTCCACCTACAACTTTTGCAACAACATCATATTTAGCTGTTGTATTAGTTGCTGTTAATGGTTGTCTTACAATAGTTTTTAATACTTCTGTTCCAAAATATTCATTAATGTCTTTTCCGTTGATAGTAATAACGCCAGTTCCTTCTAATAATCTTACTCTAGCGATAGATTTTTTTCTTCTTCCAGTGCCATAAAAAGCAGTTTTTAC
>CANQFS010000050.1 GCA_947599825.1 uncultured Clostridia bacterium | reverse complement strand
ATTAGAAAAAATAAGTAAAGATAAAGAATTAAAGAGAGTAGCAGAGTTAAGAGAAAAAGCAATAAGAGATGAGAAAAATGGCCTAAGGCATGCAAGAGAAGATGGTTTAAAGGAGGGTCTAGAAAAACGGAATAGAGCAACGGAATAGAGCAACGGAAAAAAAGAGCGGAATAAAAGAGCGGAATAAAAGAACGGAATAGAAAAACGGAATGAAAGAAACAGAAATAAAAATAGCAGAAAAATTAAAACAAGAAAATATGTCTATTGAAAAAATATCAGAAATAACAGGGTTAACAAAAGAAGAAGTAGAAAAATTATAATATATTTATTAATTTCTTTTATAATATAAAAATAGTAAGTAAAAACATAAAAATATTTTAAGATAATAAAAAACGACAAAACTGTCGTTTTTTTGTTTGGCTTTTTACGCCTTTTCGTCCTAAAATGGAACGCTTAAGGACACTTTTTTTGTGCAAATTGTATAATAAAACTGTGTAAGAATTCTCAAGTAAAATTGCTCAGTTTAAAAGAGAAATTTTCTTAAGTTGTCGCTTGACAATTTGTAGGATTGAAATTTTTATTTCTAAAAATGAAATTATGTAAAAAAGTTATTAACTAAAACTACCTATTTTATTGCGTTAGCAAAAATGCATTTATATAATAAAACAAAAAATATAAGGAGTTGAAAAAACAAATGAAAAAACAGCAAAAACAACAGAAAAATGTAACTTGCATAAAAATAATGTGTAAGAATTCTCAAGAAAAATTGAGCAAATATGCTGAAAAACATAGTGGAATTACACTAATTTCGCTAGTAATAACAATAATTATTTTAATCATATTAGCAGGTGTAAGTATAAGTTTAATATTAGGAGAAAATGGTTTATTTACAAAGGCACAAAAAGCAGCAAAAGATATGGATATAGCTAGCTTAAAAGAACAAATAGGAACAGAATTACTTAGCATGCAAATAGAAAATGAGGAAAATAATTTTGTAATAGAAAAAAGTGAAGTAGAAAAAGTATTAAGCAAATATGGACAAGTTATAAAAAGCGAAGATGGAAACATTATAGGATTAAAGCCAACAGGAAAAGACTATGAAATACCATTTAGTGAACTATGGGAAGGAGAAACCACCAATAGCTATAATGAAACAAAACACGTAAATGTACCAAAACTAGCAGAAGGAATGATACCAATAAAATATAATGGAAGCCAATGGGAAATATGTAGTGAGAACGATAGTGAATGGTATAATTATGACGAAAACCAAAGAAAATGGGCAAATGTAATGTTATCAGACGGAACATATAAAGGAGAAACAGCGGTAATAGGACAAATCGTATCAGATGAAGAATTAGGAAGCATGTTTGTATGGATACCAAGATATGCATATAGCATAAATGAATATGGAGAGCCAAAAGACGACGAAGGAACAACGCAAAAAATAACAGACGTAACATTTTTAGTGGGAACTACAAATAAAGATGAAGAAGGTAAAGAATATGCTTTAGACTATGATACTGATGAAGTAGAAAAAGCAAAAACAGAAGCAGAAGCAAAAGGGAAAACAGTATCAACACCAAAAATAGTACACCCAGCCTTTAACTTTGGAGGAACAAACCTATCAGGAATATGGGTAGCAAAATTTGAGGCAAGCATGGAAGGAGAAAAAAATACAAATATAGCAGATACAACAACAGGAGATGACATTACAACAAAAAATGTAAAAGTATTACCAAATGTACAAAGTTGGAGATATATAAGAGTAGGAAATGCGTTTACAAATTGCCTTGAAATGAATAATAACGAAAATATATATGGAATAACAAGCACAGTAGATAGCCACTTAATGAAAAATAGTGAATGGGGAGCAGTAGCATATTTATCAGCATCACAATATGGAATAACACCAGAAATAAATAATGTATCCCAAAACGAATCTGAAAAATACAAAGCATATACAGGAGGACAGAACTATAAATCAAACTCAAATCAAAGTACAACAGGCAATATAACAGGAGTATATGACATGTGTGGAGGAGCATGGGAATATGTAGCAGCATATTATGATAATCAAAATGGAAACTTATTAACATATGGAACAGCTACATATTTTGAAGGAAATAAATTAAAAGCAGAATATGAAAAATATTGGGATAAATATAAAGTAGATGAAGAAGAAAAAACAGCAACCTCATGGGATAATAATAATGAGAAAATAAAAGAATTAGCAGAAAAAAGGTTAAACCTAATGAAAGATGTAAAAGGGGTAGGAATGTATGATATAAAAAAGACATTTTCATTCTATGGTAAAGTAAATAGTTCATGGTATTGGCTAAAAGAAGTTACAGATACTACTACACAATATGGAGTAGGAATATACAATAATGACTATATTCTAGTAGGAAATATCTCGAATCCTTTCTTGCTTCGCGGTGGTGATTGGATCGCCAGTACTAACGCTGGTGTATTTGCTTCTAATAGCTTCTACGGTTATGCCAGCGTCAGCAGACGGCTTCCGCCCAGTGCTAGTTGCGCTTTGAGTTGCGCTTTGATTGCTAGTGCTTTGATAAGAGTTGGTTCTTATATCTAAAAAGAAACACCATATTTTTTTTATGTTTTTTCCTCTATTCCCAAAAAAAAGAGGAAAAATAAGTCCTCAAAACAGGTCTTGACAATTCCTTAATTTATAGATATACTTATAAACGTAAATTCCTGTAAATAGAAATTGAAAAAAATAAAAAAGGAAGATAAAAAATGAAACGTATAAAACAAAACGTATTAATAATAGTAGTTATGTTCTGTATGGCATTTTTCATAAGCAACGAAAGCATGGCAACAACTGCTATTGTAAATACAGATACACTAAATTTAAGAAAAGAAGCATCAACAGACTCTACTGTATTAGAATTATTAAATTTTGGTGAAAAACTAGAAGTAATAGAACAATCAGGTGATTGGGTAAAAATAAGAACAAAAGGAATAACAGGCTATGTTCATAAAGACTATGTAAAAATAGAAGATGAAGAGCCAATAATGCAACAAGAACCAACAACAGAGGAAAATCCACAAGAACAAAATGAAGGAAACACAAACCGGAACAGAAGGGCAAAATCAAGAGGGACAAAATCAAGAAGGACAAAATCAAGAAGGTCAAAATCAAGAGAACCAAACCCAACAAGAACAACCTACACAGCCTCAAACAAATCTAGCAGAAAATGAAAACAACAATAATTTAGAAAGCAATAATCAAAATCCACAAGAGCAAACAAATCAATTTGAAGTAAAAGAGGCAACCTTAAAAGCAGATGCTAATGTTTTCATTTTGCCACTAATAAATGCTAGTAAAATACAAAACTTAACCAAAGACAGTTCAGTTATAATTATAGATGAAGTAAACGGCTGGTATTATGTGCAAACAGAACAAGTAAATGGTTGGGTGCGTAAAGAAGCAATTAATGGTCAAACTAATACTCAAACACCTACAACAAATAATGAAAATACAAATCCAGAAGAACAAGGAAATGAAGGAACTTCAAACGGTGAAACATCAAACGGTCAAACAACAAACGAAGATCAAGCAAACACAGTACAAGAAACACCAATTGAAGAAAAAGTAATGTATGTAAATTATTCATCTATATATGTACGTAAAGGTCCAAGTACAGATGAAGAAATAGTAGATTCTCTAATCTTAAATAATGAAGTAACAGTTATTGCAGAAGTAGAAGACTGGTATAAAGTAAAAATAGGAGATACCATAGGCTATATTGCAAAAAGACTATTATCTAACACAGAGCAACAAGATACTTCTAGAGGTTCAGAAGAAAGAATAGAAGAAACAAATGAAACTTCAAATCAGGAAAATACAAATAATCAAGAAGAAGTAGAACAAAACACAAACAGCAATACATCAAGAGGACAAGAGATAGTAAACTATGCCAAGCAATATTTAGGCTGTAGATATGTATATGGTGGTTCAGGACCATCAACCTTTGACTGCTCAGGCTTTACAATGTATGTATATGAGCACTTTGGAATTTCTTTAAGCCATTCTGCAATAGCACAATCAAAAAACGGAACTTATGTATCAAAACAAGACTTACAACCAGGTGATTTAGTATTTTTCAAAGACTATGAAACAATGGACGGAATTGGGCATTGTGGCATTTACATAGGAGATGGAAATTTTATTCACGCATCATCTGGAACAGGATATTGCGTAAAAATTTCTACATTATTATCAGGCAGTTATTATAACAGATATGAAACAGCAAGAAGATTAATATAAAAAAGATATGGAACAGCAAGAAGATTAATATAAAAAAAGATATGAAACAGCAAGGAGATTAATATAAAAATAAATAGGGGCGCAATCAGAAAGAAGGAAAAATGGAATTATTATGTATCACGATTGCGTGGCTATTAGGAATTATAACGGGGCTATACTTTAAAATAGGTATAGCTCTTTTTTGTCTAGCAATTTTAATCATTTATATTTTAAGAAAGAAAAATAAATTTCTAAAAGTATGTTTTCAAAAGCGTTATTTAATTCTACTCATAGTAGCGCATCTTATCTCATTTATGCAAATTACTTATTTAGAAGAACAATTTGAAATGAAATATGCAAATACACTAGAAGAAATCAAAGTTGTAGGAACCATTATTTCAAACGGTTCACAAAAACAATACAGTACAAGTTACACATTAAAAGTAGAATCAATAAATGGTGACACCTCTTATAAAGATACAAAATTATTATTAAAAGTTAAGAAAGAAAAGAGACAAAAAACTTTTGCATATGGAAACAAAATATCATTTTTAGCAGAATTTGAAAAGCCTTCAAAACAAAGAAACGAAGGTGGATTCAATTATGAGCAGTATTTAAAAACAAAGCAAATTTATGGAATAGTAACAACAAAAGCAGGAAATATCACATTGCAAAAAGAAAACAATGCAAACTTCATATTCAAATTAACAAATACTGTATCAAATCAAATACAACAAAAAGCAAATGAATTGCTAGAAAAAGAAGAAGCGAGTCTATTAACAGGAATTTTAATAGGAGATAAAGAAAATATAGAAGATGAAGTACAAGAAGCCTTTAGAAAAAGCAACTTATCTCATATGCTTGCTGTTTCAGGAGCACATGTTTCTTACATTATGTTAGGAATTCATTATCTTATGACAATAGGAAAAATAGGAAAAAGGAAAAGTAAAATAGTTACAATTTTTCTTCTATTATTTTTTATACTACTAACAGGACAAACATCTTCTGTTACACGAGCCTGTTTCATGACAATATATCTTATTATTGCTCAACTACTTCATAAAAGAGTAAGTACAATTTCTAGCATAAGTATTTCTATGTTAATATTGATGATACTAAACCCTTATAGCATTTTAGAAGTAGGATTCCAACTATCTTATGGAGGAACGCTCGGAATTGTTTTAATTTATAAAAAATTAAAACAATACACTAGTAGAAAAGTGCAAATATGCGAAGAAGATAAAGAAGCATTAGATCAAAAACAAAAAAATATGCAAAAGATGCCTCAAATGCCAAAAATGCAAAAAGTGCAAAAAATAAAGCAAAGCGTGCAAGAAATGCTGTTAATTACTATAAGTGCTAATCTAATTTTAATGCCTATTATACTCTATCATTACAATACGCTTTCACTCACCTTCCTTATTTCAAATTTACTAGCAGCGCCAATTATGGGAATTGTAGTAATTTCAGGCTTTTTAACTATTATCACTTCCTTTGTATTACCATTTGTAGCTAAAATTTTAGCTGTACCTTTGAGGCTTCTTCTAAAAATATTTTTACAAATAGCAATACTAACTAGCAACCTTCCATTTTCTCAAATCAAAGTCATTACACCAAAAATATCTTTCATACTATTTTATTATTTTATTGTTGCACTATTAATCTTTAAGCAAAATAAAAGAAGATGGGAAAAGAAAAAACTAAAACAAGTAAAAAAAGTCACAATAAAAAAGCAAATTGCCATTTTACTTATAATAATATCATTTGGTTTTATATTAAAACAAATACCAAAACCATTAAAAATAAACTTTATTGACGTAGGTCAGGGGGACAGCACGCTAGTTACAACGCCAAATGGAAAAACATTGCTAATTGATGGTGGAGGCTCAAAAGATACTGAAAGTTTTGATGTAGGAGAAGATACATTAATTCCATATCTGCTAGATAAGGGAATTTCAAAATTAGACTATGTACTAATTTCTCACTTTGATGCAGACCATGTAGGAGGAATATTAACATTATTACAAGAAATGAAGGTAGAAAAAGTCATAATTAGTAAACAAGGGGAAGATTCACAAAACTATAATAATTTCAAAAAAATTGTAAAAGAAAAAAGAATTAAAGTAATAGTAGTAAAACAAGCAGATGAATTAACTATAGATAAAAATGTAATACTTCATATATTGTGGCCGAAAGAGGAGCAAATAAAAGAAAATATATTAAATAATAATTCTATTGTGGCAAAACTTACATATAATTCACTTTCAATGTTATTTACAGGGGACATAGAACAAATAGCAGAAGAAAAAATAATACAAGAATATAAAAATACAGCTCAATTAAAAGCAACCATATTAAAAGTTGCCCACCACGGCTCCAAAAGTTCTAGCATACAAGAATTTTTAGAACAAGTAAAACCAAAAATTGCATTAATTGGAGTAGGAGAAAAAAATACCTTTGGACACCCCAATAGCATGGTAATAGAAAGGCTTCAAAATTTGCGGAGCCAAAGTTTATAGAACAGACCAAACAGGAGAAATAAGTATTACGGTAAATAGTAAAGGAAAAATAAAAATTAAAAAAAATATTAATGACTAAAAATAGTTGCAAAAAAAGAAAGGAGTGCTGTATAATAATGAGTAAGATAGATAAAATCATAAATAGATTAAAACAAAAATCAAAAGATTTCACATATGAAGAAGCGAAAACAGTATTAGAAACGTGTATTTACAAAATTGAGCTGTGAAAAATAACTAATATGATTCGGAGGAATAAAAATGTTAATAGATAATATGATGGCATATGCAGAAGTAGATGCACTTTTAGATTTAGTAGAAGATGAATATAGAAATAGAGTACCAGAAAAAGTAAGAAACTTTTTCAAAGAAGAAAAGATAAAAGATTATGAATTTAATATAGATATAAACAAACCATTGACAGAACAAAAAATACGCAGAGAAACAATGGCTTTATTGGCGATTCTAAATATAAATTATTGGTGTGATACTGAAGAAGAAAAACAACAATGGATAAATGAATTAGATAAAAATGAGAAAGAGATTGAAGAATTAAGAGAAAAATATAATCCGGATAATTTGTTCAAAAATAGAACAAAAGTGATAAATGATCCAATAGTAAACGAAGAAAATGCTCAAAATATGCAACTTGTAGAATATAAAGAAAAGAATATTATACAAAGAATTATAGATAAGATTTTTAAAATATTCAAAAGAAAAGAGAGGTAGAAATTAGTGAGTAACTTAAATAGTATTTATAATAGCATACAAAATCCTATGAAAGACCCTAAAATTGTTAAACAACTTATCGATGCATATCAAAAAAGTCAAAGAACAGACTTAATAGGTGGAGGAATATATAATTCACTTGTGAAACTTAATCAAAAAGTAGATAGAACAGGTATAGATTTAGGTGATAGGGAAAAATTCTATGTAGATGCATATAATGAATGGATAGAAAATATCTCTAATTTAAGTGAAGAACAGCTAAAAGAGTTAGAGCAAGATAGCATACCAGATATTAGAAAAGTTCAAGATTACTTAAAAACAGTTGGCAAAGTTAATTCTATGCAAGATATTGAAAAATTAAAAGGCAATGAATTATTTGACAAAGATATAAATGGCTGGGAATTAGAAGATGGCTGGACACATATTAAATCTCAATACTTAAGTGGAAGACAAGAACCAAAAATAGATGTAAAACATAGACTTTATGTAGGTTGTGAAAATCAAGATATATGGAAAATGTCTAACGAATTTAAGAGAAAATGTGAAGAAAAAGGCATTCCATATTACTTTAAATTAGGTCAATCAAGTTCAAGAGATGATAAAATAGTCATCTATTCAGACACACAAAACTTATCGAACTATGTAGATATATTGCAAGAAATAGGAAAAGAAAATCCAGAAATAATGCAAAGAATGGGACAGCCACCTGCATTAACAGGAAAAATTGATGATTGGATAGGAATAGGCGATGAACCACCTAAAAAAGCAAATGGGAAAAATCAATCGTATAACGAATTAAGAGCACGTCTAATAGAAGATTCGGTAGAAGAAGCATTATTAAAAGATATACAAGAACATAAAGGACAGGTAGTTGAATATAACGGAAAGCAGACAAAATTTAATGATATTTTTATAGATACAGCAACAGAATATATAATGCAAGATATAGAAAAAGAGAGCAAAAGAAGTAGAGATATAAGTAAATTTAATTCATATGGTATAACTGATAAGGAAATTGGAAGTGATGTATTAAGACAGCATATACAAAAAAACTTAAGAACATCAATAAGTCAAGGATTAAAAAAACTAGATGAAGTCAAAGATAAAAAAGATACCTTAATGAAAGCAAATAGTGATGCAATTTTCACCATACCAACAAGAAATGGAAAAGGTATTGATATAAATACAACAGACATGGATAGAATTATAAAAATGATGGTTCCTGTAATGGAACAAATAGATCCACAATTTATAGAAAAAGTTAGTAAAACAATTGGAGAACATGCACAAAGAGCAGGATTAGATGCACAAACATTTTGCTTTAGTGAACAAACTAAACAAAAATTTCAACAAATGGGAATTGATGAAAAACAACCAATTGAAAACGAACAAGAGCAACAAAAAACAATAAAACAAGTAAGTCAAGAAGAAATAAGAGCTAATCCAGACTCAAATATGAAATTCCTAAAAGGATTTATAAGAGCCTATGACACAACTGAGGAACAATACCAATATGATACAAGAGTGCAAGATGAACAATTTGATATGGAGAGAGTAAAAAAAATAATTGAAACAAAAGGTATGGATAGAATGCTTACATCTGATTTAGATGGAAAATGGATAGGAACACTACAATATTCACAGAAACAAGTATCATCAATGGCAAGGTTATTAAAATCTGCAGAATTATTGACAAATAATAAAAAATTAAATCCAGAAGGAAGAAACTATTTAGAAGAATTTTCAAAAGTACCTGATATTGAACATAAATTACAACAAATGAGAGCAGATTTAAAAGATGAAAGTACATATATGTATGAATTAAAAGAAAAATCAAAAGAAAA
>CANQFS010000049.1 GCA_947599825.1 uncultured Clostridia bacterium | reverse complement strand
AGTGAATTAGAAAAAATAAGTAAAGATAAAGAATTAAAAAGAGTAGCAGAATTAAGAGAAAAAGCAATAAGAGATGAAAAAAATGGTCTAAGGCATGCAAGAGAAGATGGCTTGAAGGAGGGTCTAGAAAAACGGAATAGAACAACGGAAAAAAAGAGCGGAATGAAAGAACGGAATAGAAAAACGGAAAAAAAAGCGGAATAAAAGAACGGAATAGAAAAACGGAATGAAAGAAACAGAAATAAAAATAGCAAAAAAATTAAAACAAGAAAATATGTCTATTGAAAAAATATCAAAAATAACAGGATTAACAAAAGAAGAAGTAGAAAAATTATAATAGATTTATTAATTTCTTTTATAATATAAAAATAGTAAGTAAAAACATAAAAATATTTTAAGATAAAAAACGACAAAACTGTCGTTTTTTTATTTGGCTTTTTACGCCTTTTCGTCCCAAAATAGAACTCTTAAGGACACCATTTTTTGTGTGCAAATTGTATAATAAAACTGTGTAAGAATTCTAAAGTAAAATTGCTCAGTTTAAAAGAGAATTTTTGTTAAGTTGTCGTTTGACAATTTGTAGAATCGAAATTTTTATTTCTAAAAATGAAATTATGTAAAAAAGTTATTAACTAAAAAGCCTTAATTCATTGTGTTTAATTAACCCTAAAGATATAATAAAATAAAAATATAAGGAGTTGAAAACAAATGAAAAAACAGCAAAAACAACAGACAAATACAAACTATACAAAAAGAATGTGCAAAAATTCTCAAGAAAAATTGAGCAAATGTGCGGAAAGATATAGTGGAATAACCTTAATTTCGCTAGTAATAACAATAATTATTTTAATCATATTAGCAGGTGTAAGTATAAGTTTAGTATTAGGAGAAAATGGTTTATTTACAAAGGCACAAAAAGCAGCAAAAGATATGGATATAGCCAGCTTAAAAGAACAAATAGGAACAGAATTACTTAGCATGCAAATAGAAAATGAAGAAAATAATTTTGTAATAGAAAAAAGTGAAGTAGAAAAAGTACTAAGCAAATATGGACAAGTTATAAAAAGCGAAGATGGAAACATTATAGGTTTAAAACCAACAGGAAAAGACTATGAAATACCATTTAGTGAACTATGGCAAGGAGAAACCACCAATAGCAATGATGCAACGGAACATGTAAATGTACCAGAACTAGCAGAAGGAATGATACCAATAAAATATAAAGAAGGCCAATGGGAAATATGTAGTGAGAACGATAGTGAATGGTATAATTATGATGAAGGTAAAAAAGAATGGGCAAATGTAATGTTATCAGACGGAAAATATAAAGGAGAAACAGCAGTAATAGGACAAAAAGTAGAAGATAAAGATTTAGGAAGTATGTTTGTATGGATACCAAGATATGCCTATAGCATAAAAGAATATGGAGTAGAAAAAGAAGACGGAGAAGGAACAACGCAAAAAATAACAGATGTAACCTTTTTAGTAGGAACTACAAATAAAGATGAAGAAGGTAAAGAATATGATTTAGACTATGATACTGGTGAAGTAGAAAAAGCAAAAACAGAAGCAGAAGCAGAAGGGAAAACAGTATCAACACCAAAAATAGTACACCCAGCCTTTAACTTTGGAGGAACAAATCTATCAGGAATATGGGTAGCAAAATTTGAGGCAAGTATGGAAGGACAAGAAAATACAAATATAGCAGATACAACAACAGGAGATGATATTACAACTAAAAATGTAAAAGTATTACCAAATGTGCAAAGCTGGAGATATATAAGTATAGGAAATATATTTACAAATTGCCTTGCAATGAATGATAACGAAAATATATATGGAATAACAAGCGCAGTAGATAGCCACTTAATGAAAAATAGTGAATGGGGAGCAGTAGCATACTTATCAGCATCACAATATGGAATAACACCAACAATAAATACTTCAAATGAAAACGAATCTGGAAAAATTGAAGCATATACAGGAGGACAAGATTATAAATCAAAATTAACGCAAAGTACAACAGGAAATATAACTGGAGTATATGACATGTGTGGAGGAGCTTGGGAATATGTAGCGGCATATTATGATAATCAAAATGACAATCTAGGAACAAATGGAACAACTATATATTTTGAAGGAAATAAATTAAAAGCAGAATATGAAAAATATTGGGATAAATATGAAGTAGACGAAGAAGAAAAAACAACAATCTTATCAGAAATTGATGATGCAAAAATAAAAGATTTAGCAGAAGAAAGGTTAAATCTAATGAAAAATGTAAAAGGAGTAGGAATGTATGATGTAAAAAAGACATTTTCATTCTATAGTAAGACATGGAGTTGGCTGATAGATGTTAATACTGCAGGAACTGGAGTAGGAATATACAATAATGACTGTACTCTAGTAGGAAATATCTTGAAACCTTTCTTGCTTCGCGGTGGTGGTTGGAACAATAATACTGCCACTGGTGTATTTGCCTCTAGCGGCTTCTTCGGTAATGCTTACAGCGACGCTCGGTTTCCGCCCAGTGCTAATTGCGCTTTAATTGCTAGTTGCGCTTTGAGTTGCACTTTGATTGCTAGTGCTTTGATACACAAAGAGTTGGTTCTTATATCTAAAAAAGAAACATAACGAGAATTATATAATATGGTGTGTGAAAAATAAAAAGCACACCATATTTTTTATTAAATTTATTATTTATTAGGAATTTTTGGCTCTACATATAACGTCTTTTGGTTTGTATAAATAACCATACCAGGTTTGCTATTGGAAGGCTTTTTTACATATTTGCTAAAGCAATAATCAACTGGAACATTGGAAGAAAGTTTTCCTTTGCTATGAAATGCTGCAATTTGCGCACAAGCAAGAATAGTAGAATCTTTTACCTTTTGACCATTACATTTTAATAAACAATGGCTACCTCTAATTTCTTGTGTATGAAACCATAAATCTTCATTTTTACCAAGTTTAGTTGTAATATAGTCATTTTGTTTATTATTCTTTCCTACATAGAATAGAAAGCCGTCAATGGTATATATAATAGGTTCATATTCATCATGCACTTTTCTTTTATTTACTTTATTTTTCTTTACATTTGCCTTTGAATTTACTTTAAAAATGCCATTTTCACAAATTTCCTGATAAATTTCATCTAACTCTGAAACAGAACTAGCATTTTCAAGTTCATAAACAATGCTCTCTAAATAATCTAATTCTTTTTCTGTTTCTAATTTTTGCTCTGTTACAATTTCCAAAGTATTTTTTAATTTATGATATTTTTTAAAAAATTTCTTTGCATTATAAGAAACAGAAATACTGCTATCAAGTGGAATTACAAATTCTTTATTTTCATCATAATAATTTTCTAAAGTGATGTTTTCTAAGTTTGCATTTGCATCAATTTCGTATAAATGAGAAGTAATAAGTTCTCCGTAAATACGATATTGCTCCATATTTTCACATTCTTTTAACTTACTATTTATATTACCTAATTTTTTTGAAATTTTTTTCACAGCTGTTAATACTAATTTTAAAAGTTCATTTCGATAAGTAACAACAGCCTCTTGCTTTTCTTTTTTAGAATAGAAATCATCTAAAAAGAAATTTGTTTGCAAATCTTCTTCATGAGAAGTAGGAAGAAGGCTATAGTCAGTTTCTAACACCGAAACACAAGTTACATTTTTACTTCCTAAATTAGAAAGAAACTTTTGCATAGTATCATACAAAATACTAAGTTTCCCTTTATCAATATTTGCTTCTGAAATATTCATTGAAGATAGCAAAGAAGAAACAAAAGTATAACTAATACCAGTAAATGTGTTAGAAATAAACTTTGCTATGCTTTGATTGTTATTTACATTACTATTTGGCACCTTAAGTTTTTCTTTTTCATTAAAATTAATTTTCACTTGTGCATTTTTATTCAAATTTATATGTTCATTTATATTAGTATTTGAATTCAAATTTACATACTCATTTATATTTGCTTTTTCATTAAAATTTATATTTATAGATTTATCAAACATTTTCATAAATTCTTCTTTTGAAGTAGTGGCAAAATCGCTTTTTTCAGAAGAAGGAAGTACATAGTCATGAGCAGGTAAAATATCACGTAATGAACCAGATAAAACGTCTAAATGACGCAAACTATCAATAATTTTTCTATTTTCGTTTAATAAAATCATATTACTATGCTTGCCCATTAACTCTATTACCAAAATTTTAGGTACTAAATCGTTTAATTCATTATAGCCTTCAAGTTCCATAGTTACTATTCGTTCCAAAGAACTCATAGAAATAGATTTTATGCGACAGCCAATTAAATGTTTACGAAGTAACATACAAAAATTAGGTGCATTCAAAGGATTTGGCTTACTTGTTGTTGTTAAATGAAAACGATAACTATTAGAAGAAATATTACAAAGAAGGGCATAATTTTTGCCTTGCGAATAAATACCAAGTATTACTTCATTGTTACTTGGCTCATATACTTTATTAATTTTTCCTCCAATTAAAGCAGATTGTAATTCACCGAACGATTTGCTTTAATACAATTCCATCAAACGCCATTTGACAATGTTCCTTTCTAGCACCTCTTACTTAAATTTTAACATAAATTTGTTACTATTATAGTATAAATTAAAAAAAATAGCAATAAAAAGTCAAATTTCTCTTGACATTCTAGGAATGCAGGGCTTATAATACAGCTAAACAAAGAAATTCATCAGGAAGGAATTTAAAAACAATATGAAAGAAAGTAATCCATACTTTTCTACAGCAAATAATTATAAAGACATGAGTGATGAAGATTTAATTAAAATAATTAAATCGGGGGACAAGTTTGCTCTTGAATTTCTAATAGACAAATATAAAGAATTAGTCAATATGAAGGTAAGCAAGTTCTTTATGATTGGGGCAGAAAGAGAAGATATTGTGCAAGAGGGGTTAATTGGCTTATTTAAAGCGGTAAAAAACTACAATGCAGAAAAGCAAAATTCTTTTAAAACTTTTGCTAATTTATGCATTGAAAGACAACTTATTACTGCAATTAAATCTTCTAATCGCCAAAAACATATTCCACTAAATTCATATTTATCATTAAACACAACTGCTTATGAAGAAGATGAAGATTCTAATTTACTAGATATATTTGATGCACACCAAATGGAAGATCCATTAGAAACTATTACGAAAAAGGAATATTATCAAACAGTAGAAAATGCTATAGATAAATCTCTTAGTGATTTTGAAAAACAAGTATTAAATCGCTATATTCAAGGGGAAAGTTATGTGCAAATTGCAGAAAAATTAGATGCTCCTGTTAAGTCAATAGATAATGCTATTCAAAGAATTCGTAAAAAAGCAATAAAAAGTATGGGAGAGCCATCTTAAAGGTAGAGAAAGTGGCAAAACTTTGAAAAATACTTGCATTAAAAATGAAAATATGTTATTCTAATAAAGTAAAAAATGAGTGTCAAAAATGGCACTCATAATATATGCTACTATAGCTCAGTAGGTAGAGTGCTACCTTGGTAAGGTAGAGGTCACCAGTTCGATCCTGGTTAGTAGCTCCAAATTAAAGAACTGCACCTTAATTGGTGCTTTTTTTAATGCCAAAAATAACATCAAAGAATAAAATGCATATAATAATATTAGAAATTCAAATCATATTACCTCGAAAAAATGGACAAATAAGAAAACTACTATGTAATTACATAGGAAGGAGGTAAAATATGAAAAACACAAAAAATACAATAATTGCCACACTATTTTTGGCAATTTTAGTTATGGCAGTAGGCTATTCAACATTTGCTACGCAATTAACACTAAATGGAACAGCAAAAATTGTAGGTGAATGGAATGTAAAAATTACCAATATTGAGGTGCAAAGTGTAAATGGTGATGCTAGCTACGAAACTCCAAAATTTACGGATACAAATGCTACTTTTAATGTTACTCTAAAGAAACCGGGCGATTCTATTGTCTTTGCTATTACTATTCGAAATGAAGGAACAATAAATGCTACTTTAGGTACGGTTATATTTAAAGAAGATAGTGAAGGAGATTTACCGGCTATCCAATATAAAACATCAGAACTACAAAATACACTAGATGCAGGAGAAGAAACCAGTTTTACAGTTACCGTTACTTATGATCCAAAAACAACAGAAGTGCCATCTATAAAAACAAAGACAATTACAGGTACTATTGAATATGTTCAAAAATAATAAATATAGCAAAACAATAGGAAAGAAAAAACTTTCCTATTGTTATTATATAGAAAATAACAAAAGAAAAAATATGAAAACAGTACAAAGAAAAAGAGGAAACTATGGCAAATTCAAAAAAGAGAAAAATATTACTAATTTTAACAGGATACTTATTTATTACAATTTACTTTAATATGACAAATGTAACCTTATATAGAAATATAATCAATCCTTCTTTTTGGGGTATTTGTTTAATTTATTTTTTATGGAATAAAAAGAATTACTATATTCGATTTTATAGAAAAGAAAAACAAATTATTTATATGGTTGTTATCTGCTCTGTTTATCTTGTTCTATATTTCTATCTTGGATTATTATTTGGTTTTTCAAAGAGTCCATATCGTCATGATATTTTGTTTCTATTCAAAAATATAGTAATAGAAATACTTCCTATTATTAGTATAGAAACAGCAAGAGGAATGTTAATAACGAAAAGTAGAAAAAATATCCTCTTATTTATATTACTAGAACTTAATTATTATATGATTCGAATTTTATGGAGTAATAAAGAACAACTATTTCAATACACTTGTAGCACAATACTACCTCTTATAGCCTGTAACCTTGTATGCACTTATTTATCTAGCAAATATACTTTCCTATTGTCAATAATTTACCGTAGCGTGAAAAAAATTGCCATTATATTTTTACCCATTTTACCAAATGTCAACTGGTTTGCTAGTGGCTGTATTGATTTAATATTTCCAACCTTAGTATATGTAATATATGAATATCAATTTGCAAAAGCAAGAAAAAATAAAAAAGAAAAACCAACAAGTTTCATAATATTACTTTTGTGTATTAGTTTCGTTTGCTTTATGTTAGGAATTTTTCCATATAAACCAATTGCTATTCTTTCCAATAGTATGGCTCCAACTTTTTCTCGTGGAGATGTCCTAATTTATAAAAAATTAAAGGAAGAGGAATTAACAGAAATAAAGGTAAATACCATTATCGTGTATCAAATAGGAAATCAAAATGTGGCTCATAGAATTGTAAATAAAGTAGAAAAAAATAATGAAATTTTTTATCAAACAAAGGGAGATAAGAATAATGTAGAAGATAGAATTTTAGTGGGAACCAGCCAAATAAAGGGAATTTATGTACTTTGTGTAAAATATGCAGGTTTTCCATCAGTTTGGTTATATGAGTATTTTCATAAATAGAGGAGATATGCTATGAAAAAATATAAAATAAATAAAAATATAAGAAAAATTATTATTTATTATTTAATTATTAGTGCAATAGTAGTAGGAATTATTTTTATAAAACTTGGCTTTAATATAGAAAAAAATCAAAAATTAATTTATCAATATGTAGTAGAAAAACAAGACAATTATGAAGTGTTATTAAAACCAAATACTTTTTATGAAAGTAAAAGTCTTCCTTCTGGACTTTGCTATGCATCTAATTCAATTGAAACATTTACTATTCATTTTCAATATCATTTTAAAGCAAAGCAAAAAGCAGATATTCAGTATCATTATAGCGTTGTAGGAAATCTAATTGGCAAGGTAATAGAAGTAGACGAAGAAAAAGAAGTTTGGAATAGAAGTTTTATATTTTTAGAGAATAATACTCAAGAAAAAGAAAGTATAGAAGAATTTTTTGTAGAATGTCCAATAAATATTAACTATGAAGATTATTTGAATTTAGTTAATGCATATGAAAAAGAATATAAAATTAAAATAGAGCCTGTTTTAAAAATTCGCTTTATCATTTCTTACGACATTAGTTTTCCTTATTCTACGATAAAAACCAATACAATTGAAGATGCAATAGAATTAGAAATACCAATTACAGATACCATAACAGAGGTAAAAGCAAATAATGAAAAAGTAGCATCAAAAGAAATTGCAAGTGAAACAGAAGATACAAAATTAGAGCAAATAGTTTGCTACAGCATTGGTAGTATATTTATAATAGGGGCTAGTATTGTGTTAATTATTAGAATTTATAAAAATTCAAAAAAGCATTATGAACCAATAAATCATATTTTGAAGAACTATGGAGATTTAATTGTTACTGTAACAAACAAGCCAGACATTAGTAACTTAAAAATAATGTATGTTACAAAATTAGAAGATTTAATTGATGTAGCAGAGCAAAATCAGTGCCATATTATTCAGTATGAAAATAATTTGTATGTAATTATTCATGAGTATGTATATTGGTATGTATTAATACCTAATCATGAATAAAGAAAAATTTCGTGACTTCTTATAAAAAGAATGATATAATGTTAAAAATATTATTACAAAGGAATTGAAAGAAAATGAAAAAATATGTTGTTATATTTTTATTTACGAAAGATTATAAAAAGGTATTAATGATTAGAAGAAATAAACCACCTTATAAAGACTGCTGGAATGGAATTGGTGGGAAAATAGAAGAAAATGAAACAGAAATACAAGCCTCAATAAGAGAATGTTATGAAGAAACAGGAATAAAATTAAATAATCCAAAATTATTTATAACCTATATTTATCCCGAAACTAATGAAATGAATAAAGGAACAAATTTGAGCGTTTTATATGATTTCGTAGATGAGGTTCCTATAAAATCAAATTATGAAGGAATATATGAATGGAAAAATATTGCATTTGCTTTAGATTTCAATAATAAAGAATTGGCAGGACTTGCCAATATAAGTCAATTTGTAAAGGAAATTTTTGATATTGAAGGAATTAAAAAATTTTATGAATAGGGGTATTTTAAATGCAAAAAAATGTAACTATTGTTTTAGATGGTCAAGCAGGAAGTTGTGGAAAAGGAAAAATTTGTGGATATATAGCACAAAAAGATAATATACAAATATCAACTAACAATTGGTCTTCAAATGCAGGACATACTTATGTTGGAGACAATGGAGAAAAAATAGTTGTTAGTCATTTACCTATGGCTATGTTAAATAGTGATACTAAACTTTGTTTAAATGCTGGTAGTATTATTACTCCTGAAATACTAGAAAATGAATTAATAAAATATGAAAGCATTATTGGTAACAGAAAAATTTATATTCACCCTAGAGCAATGATTATTAAGGAAAAACATAGAAAGCAGGAAAAACAATATATAAAAAGTGGCTCAACTTTTAAAGGCTGTGGAGCAGCATTAGCAGAAAAGGCTATGCGATTACCAGAAGTAGAATTAATAGAAAATTTCTATAATAAATTTTCAGATTATGCAAAAAGTAAAATAGAAATTACAGATACTTCTATCATTTTAAATGAATCTCAAAAATCGATATTAGTTGAAGGCGCGCAAGGTGCAGATTTAGATATAAATTACGGACTTAATTACCCTAATGTTACAAGTAGACAATGCAATAGCAGTCAACTAATTGCAGATGCTGGTATTTCTCCTTTTAAAGTAAAAGATATTATTATGGTTATAAGACCATATCCTATACGAATT
>CANQFS010000048.1 GCA_947599825.1 uncultured Clostridia bacterium | reverse complement strand
AAAAACAAAAAGTCAATAAAAATTAAAACAAAAACAAAAAGTCAATAAAAATTAAAACAAAAACAAAAAGTCAATAAGAATTAAAGCAAAAACAAAAAACAATAAAAATTAAAACAAGAACAGAAAAGCAATAAGAATAAAAATAGAAAATCAATAAAAGTCAGAACAGAGAAGAAAAGAACAAAAAAATAGAAATAAAAAAAGAAATAATCACAAAATGTAGATTATTTCTTTTTTTCGTGCCTAAGAAATGACAGAAAATGCACAAAAAAGATTGTATTATATAAGCAAAAGATGAACAAAACTAATATTGTGCCGTACAAGCAAAAAGGGAAGGAATGAATTACAAAATGACAATCTATTTAGACGTAGTCTTGCTAGAAAATCTATGTATGAACTATATCATTCTATTTGCTACAGGTTACCTATTAAAAAAGAAAATGAAACATATAAGGCTCATATTATCTGCTTTGTTAGGAGGCATCTATTCCATTTTAGCATATCTACAAATTTTAGAAATATATTCTCATTTTTTCTTAAAAGTAATGTTGTCAGTTGTAATGGTTTATATAGCCTATCATGCAAAAAACATAAAAAATCTAGCAAAAGAACTATTATTCTTTTATCTTACTTCCTTTGTATTTGGAGGGTGTGCCTTTGCACTATTATACTTTGTAAAACCAGAAGAAATCTTCATGCTAAATGGAAGCTATGTAGGAACCTATCCACTAAAAATAGCTATTTTAGGAGGAATTGTAGGCTTCACCATAACAGCAATTTGTTTTCACTATGTAAAAGCAAAACTTAGCAGAAAAGATATGTATTGCACCATAAGCATCTACTTCAAAGAAAAACAAATAACAACCACTGCTTTGCTTGACACTGGTAACATGTTAAAAGACCCTATTACAAGTATGCCGGTCATCGTAGTAGAAAAGGAGAAACTAAAAAACATCTTACCAGATAGTATATTAAATAATCTAAATAAAATCATAGGAGGTGATGTACCAAAAGAAGTCTATGAAGACGAAAATTTAGAATATATGACAAAATTCAGGGTAATTCCATTTAGTTCAATAGGCAAAGCAAATGGAATGTTACTAGGATTTAAAGCAAATAAAATAATAATAGAACAAGAAGACACAAACAAAACACTGCAAAATATCATTGTAGGAATTTACGACTATTCATTAAGTAAAAAAGGACAATATTCTGCCCTAATAGGGTTAGATTTATTAGAAGAAGGATTAGAGGGGAGTGATAATGATGAACTTATTACAAATGTTAGTCGATAGTGTAAACACTATTTACACAAAATTTTTAAAAGAAGAAGAAATAGAAAACTTGCCAATTTACTATATTGGTGGAAATGTTAGCTTGCCACCTCCATTAACTGTAGAGGAGGAAGAAAAATTATTACAAGAATTAGAAGAAGGAAAACTAGAAACAAGGCAAACTCTAGTTGAAAGAAATCTAAGACTTGTAGTCTACATAGCCAAAAAATTTGAAAACACAGGAGTAGGCTTAGAAGACCTAATATCAATAGGAACCATTGGGCTTATGAAAGGAGTAAACACATTCAATACTGAAAAGAAAATAAAACTTGCAACCTATGCATCTCGTTGTATAGAAAATGAAATCTTAATGTATTTAAGAAGAAGCAATAAAATCAAAGGAGAAATATCAATAGATGAGCCATTAAACCAAGACGGAGACGGAAACGAACTTTTACTTTCTGATATACTTGGAACAGATCCAGACATTACCTCAAGAGGAATAGAAGAAGAAGTAGACAAAAAACTATTAAAAGCCTCTATTGAAAAATTAAATAGTAGAGAAAGAAACATCATGGAGCTTCGCTTTGGCTTTGTAAGCGGAGACGAAAAAACACAAAAAGAAGTAGCCGACATGTTACGGCATATCCCAAAGCTACATATCTCGCTTAGAAAAAAAGATAATAGGAAAAATGAAAAAAGAAATTATGAGCAAAACAGGCTAGTAAATTTTAGGGACGGGTCTAAAAATAAAAAAAATGTATTAAAAAGATTTTCTTCTACCTTATTTGTAGTTAAAATAGGAATAATAATTGTGTGAAGTTATGATATGATAATAATAAAACCTAAAGGTGAAAAAATAATTAAAATTAGATAGACAAAAATAAAAAAACGTGATATAATAGCATTATGTAAATAGCAAACAAATCAACTTATCAACTAATAGGAGGATAAAATATGGCAGGAGAAGATCGGACTTTTAAACAATTACAAAAAGAAAAAACTTTTGATGACTTAAACCGCTTTGCAAAAGCAGTAACAGAAGCCTATGCCACAAGTGACAAAGAATATTCACAAGCCAATGCAGCCCAAGATAACCACTTAACTAAAAAAGGTTTGCGAGATTTAATGGATTATGCAATTGTTACTGCATTAGTTTCAAGAGAAATCTGCGAGCAAGTACTAGAAAAAGCAATTAGCAATCAAAGACAGAAGATACAAGGGGCAGGTGGAACAGCTATTAGTCACCATAAGGATTTAATGAGAAAAAGAGAGGATTATTTGCTTGGTACTTATACAAGAACAGGAATAGCTAGACTATCAAAGGAAATTGCAGATAATCCTTCTTACTCAATTCCTTACTTCACAGAAAAATACAATATTGAATCTGACCGGCTTACGAAAAAGATTCTAGAGCGAGGCATTGTAGAAAACATTACATCTGACGAAGAGATGGAAAAAATCATTGAAAGAAGTTTAAAAGGCTATAAGGCAGAGCAATATTTTGCAGCCTTAAAAAAACAAAGAGAAGAAAACAAAGCAAAAAGCTCCCAGAAGTAATCTGGGAGTTTTTTGGTTGATATTAATGCATATTGGAGACATTAGCCTCTGCATAAGTTATTTGTAACTTACTTTCAATTAAACGTCTAACTTATCATTTTGCCTCATCTATCCATTTTGTTTCATTAACTGTCGAAATAGGTCGCACGATAATTGAATAGAAAAAAATTCCTTTGGAAATAATGAAAATAACATTAGTTTAAAGGAGTTTTTTATGGGAAATAAAGTAGAGATATGTGGAGTAGATACTTCAAAAATACCAGTACTTAGTCCAGAAGAAAAAACGCAGTTATTTATCAAAATAAAAAATGGAGATGAAAAAGCAAGAGACGAATTTATAAATGGCAATTTAAGATTAGTACTAAGCGTAATCAAGCGATTTTATGGAAGAGGAGAAAATGTAGACGATTTATTTCAAGTAGGCTGTATTGGACTTATAAAAGCAATGGACAACTTTGACTTAAGCCAAAACGTACAATTTAGCACTTATGCAGTTCCAATGATTATAGGAGAAATAAGAAGATATTTGCGAGATAACAATCCTATTCGTGTTAGCCGTTCAGTAAGAGATTTAGCTTATAAAGCATTAAGCATCAAAGAAAAAATGATAAAGGAAAATCAAAAAGAGCCAACAGTAGAAGAAATAGCAAAAGAATTAGGAGTAGATAAAGAAGAAATTGTATTTAGTTTAGATGCAATTCAAGAACCAGTATCATTGCAAGAACCAGTCTATGGCGATGGAACAGAAAACTTATATGTAATGGACCAAGTAAAAGATAATAAAAACACAGACGAATATTGGGCAGAAAACATCACAATATTAGAAGCAATGAAAAAGCTAAACGAAAAAGAAAAAATGATTATAAACAAAAGATTCTTCGAAGGAAGAACACAAGTAGAAGTAGCAGAAGAAATAGGTATATCACAAGCACAAGTCTCACGCCTAGAAAAAAGTGCAATCGAGCATATCAAACGAATTTATAAATAGTACCTTTAGGGACGTTTCCTTTTGGTACATCTGTCCCTTTTGGTAACTCATTTATATTCTATATAAAAATAAAAAAGTACACCTAAAATTTTAGGTGTATATTTTTATTTTTCTAAATATTTATCGATAAATTTTTTGGTAGGTGAATATAAGTTTTCTGGTAAATGATTTAAGTCGAACCATTTCCATTCACTATGTTTATTAGGCTCCAAATTTTTTAATTCTCCATCAAATTTATTTGCAATTAATTGGATAGTAATATAGTGCTTATTAGGTTGAATATCATCTTCGGCGTTAAAAATAGTTAAATTTGAAACATCTAAATTTGTTTCTTCCTTAACTTCTCTTGTTGCACCTTCAATAATAGTTTCATTATATTCTTGCTTACCACCAGGGAAAGTCCAACTTCCAGGTTCATAAATACCACCTGTATCACCATAAGTTTCACATCTATGCCCTAATAAAACTTTATTTCCATCTTTTATCATAATGCCTAAACCTATTTTTATCACATTATCCATTGTAAATTCTCCTCCAAAATAATATAAAATATTATATCATAATAGAAATAATATTCAATAGAGACAAGCAACTTTTTTCTTCTTATATAATATATTAGAAGAAAGGAGAAATAGTATGGGACAAAAAGGATTAGATTTTAAACATAAAGAAGTAATAAACATTAGAGATGGAAGAAGGCTTCGGATTTGTGCAAGATGTATGCGCAGATTTATCAACAGGAAGTATCACATCTATAATGGTTGCAAAAAAGAGAATAGATATAGTAGATTTGAGTTTTTTAGAGAAGTAAGAAGAAGCGGGTATATAACAAGAAGTGGAGAAAAAAGGACAGACTATGTGATAAAGGATAAGTTTGTGTATGAGGTTGCATGTAAGGTTGAGATGTAGATAAATAAAAGTTTGTGAAACTTTTTTTATGTACAAAAAGATGTTGAAAAAAATAAATTCTTATATTATAATGCAAATAGAAAGTTATATAGAAACAAAACTTTATAGAAAATAGTAATTGGAGTGAAATATGGCTAGATTTAACAAAAGATTTGAAGTAAAAAGAGAAATGAGCGATGGTGGAAAAATACGACCAGATGATGACAAACAGTTTCAGGAGAATGGTGGACAAAGTTCATTAGAGCAACAAAGAGAAATTTATGAAGAAGCAAACAAAACTGGAGGGTTTGATGATATAGACATAACTAGTGATATTAGTGAGGAAGATTTTGAGGAAGAGATATATGAACAACCAGTAGAAACGAAGATGCCTGATAAGGAAACAACACAACGAATGTTAAGAGAATATGCAAATATGTCTAGCAGTGGGGAGATATTTGGGAATAGCTATATAGGACGCAAAGCTAAAGAATTAGGTGTAGATAAGGAAGAATTAAGATTATATATAAGAGAGAAAGCTAAAGCACAAATACAGTTGCCAGAGAAAGTGTTACATTATCATAGAACTTCTTTAGAAAATGCTGACAAAATATTACAATCAGGTTACTTATTAAACAGAGCAAATAGAAGAAAAAATGGTGAAAATTTAACTCATCTTGCAGGTTCATCATCTGATAATGTTCAATTTACTGTTGATAAATATAATAACAATGGAATATTAATATCATCAGGTTTTGATTTGAATGCTACTAATATAGGTGCTGCATCAACAGATATAGTATTTGTTATGAGCCCTGACATATTAAAAGAAGATTCTTACGATTGTTTGGCTCCATATCCAACAGTAGAGAAGGCAAATATTCGTGAATGTTGTGCTACTATTCTAGCTAGAGATCCAGAAGTATTAGCAAAGTTACAAAATAGGCTATCAGAATTAAAATTAGATATACCAACAATGTTACAAGAAGAATTTAATAGAAACAGCATATTACAAGACATACAAAAAGGAAAAATACAACAAGAAACAGACACTAAAATGGCAACAGTAAATGGTAAAAATATTTCGGAAATCGACGATAAAACAACAAATTTTCAAGTAGGAACACATGACAATAATATATATCAATATACAGATGCTGTTCAAAGCATACAAAGCAATGCATTTAATGAATACTGTGAATATTTAGTAGCAAATGATATGGATATGACAGAAGAAGGACAAAAAGAATTTATTGGAAAAGCTATGGGAAAAAAATATGCAGAATTGTTTGAAGGAGCAGATGAAAAGCAATTAGCTGAGATTTTTGGTAGATTAGATTATAGTTCTTTATACGATACTCAAATGAATTATGATGAATGGACAAACACAAAAGTAAAATCTTTACTTGGATTGCAAAAAGTTCAAGGAGCAGATGGTAGGGAAATATTTGTTGCTCAATATGAACAAAGTATGGAAGATGGCGAACCTTATGAGATGGTAAGTGAATACTATTCATTAGATGAAAAAGGAAATTTAGTACAACAAGAAGCACCACAAATACAAAAAAGTGGAAAAAGTGTAGTAATGACGCAGAAATCAATTGCTGATAAATTAGGACAAAGAAGTCAGGACAGAGTAGCAAATTCAGAACAACCCCAAACACCATCTACCAAAACAAAAGAAATAGGAATATTAGATAGAAGTGGAAAAGGACTAGACAATGTTATAAATGGTATGGACAAGGCTGAAACGAAGATGACAGAGGGGTTAGATAAATTAGTAGATGAGGCTGAAAAAGTGGCAAAACCAATTTTTGAACAAGCACTATTATCAGCAGGTTTTAGCCCAGAAACTATTACTGGACTAAAAAGTTCAATTCAAATGGTAGCACCTAGAGCATTACTAACTATGGACAATATTTTAGGAAGAGCAAAAGACCAAACATTATCAAGAGGAGGAATAGAAGATGGAAATGAACAGGATTACAGATAGGAATGCCTGTGCATATAAAGAAATATATGAAATCTTGAAAATATTTCCACAAGAATTAGTTTCTCAAATACCTCAAGAAACAATAAATTTTTTTAATAACAATATGAATAAAAATTATGAGTATGATATTTCAGTTGACACATTTGATGGACAAACTATGTTAGAAGAAACAAAGGCAATTTTAACTATTTTATTTAGAGATTATTGGGCAACACCTGTACAAAGAGAGAAAATATTAAATTATGAAAATTCAGCAAGAGATAAGTTAGAAGAAGAAACAAGGATGAAATATAATCCAGATAACTTATTTAAAAAGAAAAACAGCCAAGATTATGTTGAAAAACATATAGAAGAAACAGCTATGGTAGAATACAAAGAATCAATTTTCAAAAAGATTATAAATAAAATTTTAAATATATTTAAATTTAGATAAGATAATAATAAAAAAATTTTATAGGAGGAGAAGAAAACAAAAATTTTGAAAGAATATTAATAGTTTTATATCAATAATAATAAATTAAAAAGTTTCATTTGGACACAAAAACAGCCTTAAACGGATACCATTAGAATATCCGTTTGAGGCTGTTTTTAATAAAATTAAAACGGATACTTTGAAAATACTTAAAATATTTGGAAATAAAGCAAAATTAAACTCTACTATGTGTAGAGTTTAGGGGGTGAGACACATAAGGTAGGTAAAATTTTGAAAAAAGGGTGTGTCATATAAGTATAGGTAAAATAAAAATTTTTAGAAAAATAGGGAGGACAAAATTAAGATTAGTGAGCAAGTAAATGAGAGGGTAAAAGCTTTCGATTAATTTTTTATGTGTAGAGAGAGGCAAAAGTGAAGTTATTAAATAATGTAGAACAAGGCGAGGTGATGTAAATTGTAAAATTATAGAATATACTATTTTAACTTTGAATATTTATTAGTAATTAAGCAAAAGGAAGGTGACTTTATGGAGGAAAGACAGATTGCATCTAATAAACAAGTCAAATTAGAAATAGAAGTGATATTAAATAGAAAACTGTTTCAAAATAAAGTAATAAATAGAGAAGTATATGAGAATGTACAGGATGAGTTACTAAAAGAGATTAATAAGGAATTAGAAAAGAATTAAATGAAATAAATATATAAAAATTATTTTCTTAATACTATACAAACTGTCAAAATAAATATATAATAATTGAACCAATAAAGATACTTTTTAAAGATAGGAGATTATGCTATGGATTTATATAATATTAGAAAAGAAATAAATAGTGGAAAAAGTATATACGATTTACCACTCAAAGTTACATACTATGCAAGAGTATCAAGTGAAAAAGATGAACAGCTAAATTCATTAGATAATCAAATTTTTTATTTTGAAAATCATATAAAAGGAGTTTCTAACTGGACATATATAGATGGATATGTAGATGAGGGTATAAGTGGTACAAGTGTAAACAAGCGTGACTCATTTAAAAGAATGATGGCAGACAGCAAAAAAGGAAAATTCGATTTAATATTAACAAAGGAAGTAACTCGTTTTGCAAGGAACACTTTAGATAGTATTTCTTATACCCAAAAGCTATTAGAAAATGGAGTAGGAGTGCTATTTCAGTCAGATAATATCAATACTATAATGCCAGATTCAGAATTAAGACTTGCAATTATGGCAAGTGTTGCACAAGATGAAGTAAGAAAATTATCAGAAAGAGTAAAATTTGGATTTAGTAGATCAGTTGAAAAAAAGAGGGTACTTCGGAAATAACAATATATTTGGATATAGGAAAGATAAAACGAAACTGGTAATTTATGAAGAAGAAGCAAAAATGGTAAGAGAACTTTTTGAAATATATAGTACAGGAGAAATGGGTTTTTACAAAATATCAGAATACTTCAAAGAAAAAGGATATACTGGCAAAAACGGTACACCAATATCATCACAAAGTTTAAGAAGAATTATCAGAAATCCAAAATACAAAGGATATTATAGAACAGGAACTGTAAAAGTAGTAGATTATAAACTACATAAAGCTCAAAGAATGCCAAAAGAAGAATGGCAAGTATTTGAATGCAAAGAAAATATACCAGCAATTGTGTCAGAAGAATTATGGGAGAAATGTAATAGTATTCTGGATAAAAAGGCAAAGAGCCTCTTAAATAGGGTAGAAAATAAAGATGTATTTAAAAGTAGATACACATTTAGTGGATTAATATATTGTAAAGATCACAAAGAAAAAGAACATAAACCAGGATTTAATAGAATAGCTGGTGGCAAAAGAAGTAATAAGCCAGCATGGGCGTGTAGTGAATATATTGCACATGGATTAAAAGGTTGTGAGAGCCCAATAATTGAAGAAAGCGAATTAATAGAAATACTAAAAGTGGTGTTAGATAAGTTTTTACAAAACAAAGAAGAAATAATAGAAGATTTATTAAACAAATACAAAAAGTTTAATGAAACAAAAGATTTTAAACTAGAAATATCCAAAATAGAAGACAATATAAAAGAAGTACAAGCAAAAAAAGATAAATTATTGGAACTTACAATAAAAAATCTTTTATCAGACGAAGAATTCTACAAAAGAAATGAAGAATTAAATAAAGAGATAGTAAAGTATAACAAAAAAATATATGCTTTAAAAGAAGAAAAAGAAAATATAACTACAATAGAAAATAGCATGAAGCAAATAAAAAAGACATTAGAAAAAGAAATTAACATAGATGAGAACATAGAAGATTTAATCAAATTGTTAGTAGATAAAATATATGTATCAAAAGTAGATAATAACAGAAAGCATATAAAATTAGAAATATATTTTAAAATAGGGGAGCCAATTACACTAGAAGGAAATTTAAACAAAACCAAAAATCAAGAATATATAATAGATAGTAGCTCTCAATCTTTGAACCACGACATCTATCATTGTACCAGGAAGTAATAAATTCATAAGTGTATTTTCTAGTGCAAATGATATAGTTATCCCATGGCAACAAATAAAATGTATTGGAGATGATGTTATTTTAGTAGAAATAGACAGGTAAAAATTACCAATAAAAAACTATTGATTTCATCAAAAAATTATGTTAAGATAGATAATGTAGCAAGAAGAAAAATAAAAAACAAAAAACGACAAAATATTTTAAAAAATGTATTGACTTTGTGACTAGATTATGTTATTATAATTAAGTACACAGTAACTTAAGAAAACATATTTATTAAATTAGTAACAAAAGCAACAAATTTTATACTGAAAGGGAAATTACTAGTTTATTATTTTGCCCTAAAAAATAAAAATGAAAAAAGTTAAAAAACTTTTAAAAAAAGTATTGACAGATGTTTTTTTAAGTAGTACAATATAAAACGTTACACGGTTAGTCGAGTAACAAAAGTACATTGAAAAGTAAACAATAAACAATACCTTTGAAGAAACCAAGCGGTAGTAATAAGTACTACCAAAACA
>CANQFS010000047.1 GCA_947599825.1 uncultured Clostridia bacterium | reverse complement strand
CTTACAAATTTTTCTTTGTGTAAAGTTTACTTCTAACTTTATATATTACTTTTGGAATTTACTTTTAAAATTTACGTAAAAATTTAAATATAATAAAAAGCAATAAAATAACTATACAAAATAATCAAAAAATGATATACTATAAATGCAAAATAAAAAAGGTTGGAAAGGAATGTTAGCCAAAATGGAACTATATGAAAAAAATGGAAATATATTATATATTTTAAATGTATTAAAAAAATATAGTGATGAAGACCATAAATTACCAATATCAGAATTAAAAAATAAAATAAAAGAGGAATATGACGAAGACATAGATCCGCGAACTATTAGAAGAAATATTAATTTATTAAAAGAAAAATTTGGCTATGATATTAGCACATATAATGATAATAATATTGGCTATTACATTACAAATGACCCAGAAACTGATTTCGAGCCTGGTGAAATTAGAGCAATTATTGACACCTTTAGCTATTCTGCCTTTATTGAAAAGTCTTTAGCAGATGGAATTATAAAAAAATGCAGAAATTTGCAAAATATTTATGAAAATGAAAAAATAAAAAACTATAAAGTATATTCACCAAAAGGAAAAACAAGCAATATAGAAGTTATTAAAAATATTGAAGACATTACAAATAGTATTATGAACCAAAAGAAAATTCAATTTGAATATTGGAAATATTGTATTGAAGGAGATAGGGTCGAGAAAAAAATAGTAAGTAATCCTGTTGTTTCTCCATTTGCCATTATTTATGACAAACAGCAATTTTACATGTTAGCAATTAAAGATGGAGAAAAGGATTTTTTCCATTACCGTTTAGATAGAATTAAAAATTTAACAGAAACAACTCAAAAAATAAAAATTAAAAAATCAGAAAAAGAAATAGAAAAATATACAGACACCTCTGTAGAAGTATTTAGTGGAAATGAAGTTGAAATAGAGGCAGAATGTGATGAATATCTACTAGGAGAGGTAATTGAAAAATTCGGAAAGAATGTTCAAATAAAGCCAATAAATAAAAATACATTTACAATGAAGCTTTCTGCAAATCCTTTAGGCTTCAAGCTATGGGCTATGCGAAATTTAGATATGGTAACAATTTTAAAACCACAAAGTTTAATAGAAGAAGTAAAAATTGTTATTGATGAAGCAAGCAAAAAATATAATAAATAATCTAAAAATATAATAAATAATTAAAAATATGTAATAAATAATAAAAAATATATAATAAATAATCTATTTTTAAAAATATAATACATTTTATGACCAAATAACTTGTAATTTAAAAACAAAAATATTATAATAACAATATAATAAAAATAAAAAATATATCTTATAAAGAGTTGAGGTAGAGATTTGGCTCTATAACCTCATACCAACACAGGAAATAAAAACCTGCAAGTGGTCCAGCCAAAAACTATAAGGAATAGAAAAAAGCAAAGCTTTGGAATATTCCAGAGCTTTTTCTAATACTTCCGCTCTTTTATTAAGGTATAAGAAAGGAAGTTTTTTTATGAGTAAAGAAAATTTAGAAACAGTAAGCATGAGAGAGTTAATCTCTTATTCAAAACAAAAGGAGGTGCCACCAGTTACCATTATTGATGATTTAACAGAAGAAGAATTTGAATATGTTGATACTATTGCGCAAAGGTTAAGGCTTAGAATATTATTAGTAAAAGATTCAAATAAAGTAGCATTTTTAGCAGATGACGATGTTGCAGTAAAAATAGCAAAAAATGTAAAAAAAAGATGCCAAGTTATGTATTGTGATTTTGCAAGACGACCATCTGGAAGTATTACCATTTATGCCTTAACAGGTTATACTAAAAGCTGGATTACATTAAGAGATAATGGCTATATTGTCAATGCTTATAATGAAAAAGGAGAAGAAATAGAAAAGTGGATAGATACAGATATAAAAAATGTAAAACCTAAAAAATTAAATGCTTTAGGGCTAAGTATCTATAGCGTTTCTGTTCATATAAGAGGAACTAGCCATATTTACGGAGATGTAAATATTCTAAAACATTCTAGGCAAAACTTTTTAGAAGATGGAATTTTTAACGAAAAAAGAAATTGCTATTATCCAAAAGACACATCTACTAACAAAGGAATTGCAGAATATAATAAGCTAGAAAAGTTATTTAAAAAATGGGGCTTCCAATCTATGTAGTACAATACGTGACCATATAGCTTTTTAAACTAAGAATATTCCTATATAATAGTAGCAGAATAAAAAATACATCTTTATATATGAAATACTGGTTAGAAAATAACCAATATTCTAAATATGGATTTGGAAAGGAATGTTTAGTAGAAATGAAAATGGTAGAAGAATTATTAGAAGAAAAAAATGAAAAAATTTTAAACAAATTAGATGAAGTAATTGGGCTTAGCAAAAACAAAAGTGTATTAAGAGACATTATTAGATATCATAAAGTAATGCAAGAATGTAAATGTAACATTGAATTTGAAAACTATAATATTGTTATTAGAAATGAATCTAATTATAATTTATATGAAGAATTAATCCCAGTAATTGCAGAATTATATTATAAAAATGGCATTATTTCAAATTCCAAAATTTTATATTTTGATAGAGAAAATTTTAGAGATAATAAACCAAAAAAGGGAAAAAGTGAAGAAAAAAATATAGAAGAAGGCCTAATTGTAATTGATTTAAACGAATTAAGAATGAGTACGCAAGAACTTAAAAAAGAAATAGAGAAAATGTTAGAGCCAAAATCTGAAAAAGCATTTATTATTTTGGCAGATGAATATCGTGAAGGAATAGTAAATGCTGCACTAACCGATTACTTTTCTTGGTCAATGAAAATAGAAACTATTTCAAGTGACGAAAAAGAAAAGTATATTAAAAAATTTCTAGATTCCAATAACTTAACTTATAATGACGAAATAGTAAAAGAGCTAGCTGATAACCCTTATTATATGATAAAAAATAAGTTAATTAACATACTTGTTGATTGCAAAATTAAAAAAGAAAAGAATGTTGCAAAAGTATTAAATAAGAAAGAGAAAATTAAAAAATCAGAAAAAACAGGAATGCAGGAATTAGAAGAGCTTACTGGTTTAGATGATGTAAAAAAGCAAATAAAAAAAGTAATCAATTTTGTAAAATTAAGTAAAGACAGAAAAAATATGCCAATGCTACATATGTGCTTTAATGGAAACCCTGGAACAGGTAAAACTACAGTTGCAAGAATTGTAGGAAAAATTTTCTCAGAAGAAAAAATCTTATCTGAAAAAGAAATTTTTGTTGAAGCTCAAAGATGTGACTTAATTGGAAAATATGTAGGACATACAGCTCCTATGACACAAAACATGATAGAAAAATCTTTAGGTGGTGTGTTATTCATTGATGAGGCATATTCTATTGCTTCTTATATTCAAGATGAAGCTGGAAAAGATTTTGGTGCAGAATGCATTTCTACTTTACTAAAAGGAATGGAGGACCATAGAAATGAGCTTTGCGTAATTTTTGCAGGTTACACAAAGGAAATGCAACATCTATTAAGCGTAAACCCAGGTTTTGCAAGTAGAATTCAATTTACTATAAATTTTCCAGACTATTCATCTGAAGAATTATACAACATTTTTAAAGACCTTTGTAAAAAAGAAAAATATAAACTATCATCTAATATAAAACCATTGCTTCTTGAGCATTTTGACATAGCAAAAAAACAAGAAAACTTTGCAAATGCACGTTATGTTAGAAATATTTTTGAAAAAGTAAAAATGGAGCAAGCTAATAGAGCAATTAATGAAAATGGCAATAAAAATTTAATAAAAAAAGTAGATATTGAAAATGCAATATCTGATTATTTTATAGAAGAACCAACAGAAAAAATAAAAATAGGATTTGCTTGCTAAGTATAAAAAGCGAGCCTAAGATTTTCGAGCAAATGTAAATTTTAAGAAAATCTAAGGCTCACTATATTTATAAGGAGAACTTTCCTACTATATAAAAAACTAAGATTTTCTATATTTTATATTATAGAAAATCTTAGTTTTTTGCTTTAATAATTCTTATTTTTAGCTAACAGTTCTTTTAAGGTGGGCCATTTTTGGTCTTTTTCGGAGAAGATTAAATTTCTTTTTCCGTCAACATCTTCAATAGGCCAATTAATTGCAATATCAGGATCATTCCAAATAAGACCGCCTTCATCGTTAGGGTGATAGAAATCATCGCATTTGTAGGTAAATTCTGCTACATCAGATATTACTAGAAAGCCATGTGCAAAACCGCTTGGAATAAAAAATTGCTTTTTATTTTCGGCAGAAAGAACCACGCCATAGTACTTTCCAAAAGTAGGAGAATTTTTTCTTAAGTCAACGGCTACATCGTAAACACAGCCATTTACAACACGAACCAACTTACATTGAGGAAAGTCTATCTGAAAATGTAACCCCCGCAATACTCCTTTTTTGGAGCAAGACTGATTGTCCTGTACGAATGTTTTAGTAATACCAATTTCAGCAAATTCCTTTTGATTGTAAGTTTCCATGAAGTAACCTCTTTCGTCAAAAAAGACGGTAGGAGTGATTACTACAAGTCCTTCAATGCCTGTTTCCACTCTTGTAAATTTTCCCATAATGTTTTAGCCTCCTTAAGCCATTTTGAGCTATATTTAATTAAATATAGCCATTTACTTTTTACTAAAACATTATAGCATCAAAGACTAGACATTTCAAGAAAAAACACTATAAAATCTCATAAAAATATGTATTTAGTTGAAATAAATTATTGTAAAATATAATTATTATTAAAATTTACATAATAGCATAGTTTAGAAAAAGTATAGTATTTTCTTTTAAATTATGATATAGTAAAAGCACCAAAAGGAGTGAGAAATAATATGTTAGATTTTGAAGAAAATAAAAGACAATTAAATTCTATGCAAAACAAATTAAAAGAATTGGGTGAATCTCTTTGACATTGCAGATTTAAAAGAAAAACTAAAAGAATTAGAAATGCAAACTAACACCGAAGCATTTTGGTCAGATTCAACAAATTCTAGTAAAGTTTTAAAAGAAATTAATCAATTAAAATCTAAAATAGAAGGATATCAAAAAATAGAAAATAATTTAAATAACGTTATAGAAATGAATCTTCTAGTAGAAGAAGAAAAAGAAGAAAGTTTAGAGGAAGAACTCACAAAATCAATTAAAGAATTGCAAAAAGAAATAGAAAAGTTAGAAATTAACACTTTACTTTCTGGAAAATATGACAGTAATTCTGCAATTTTAACTATTCACCCTGGAGCAGGAGGAACAGAAAGCTGCGACTGGGCACAAATGTTATACCGTATGTATACAAGATGGGCTTTAGACAATGGATATAACGTAAAAGAATTAGACTATTTAGACGGGGAAGAAGCAGGCTTAAAAAGTGTTACCTTTTTAGTTGAAGGTCAATATGCATATGGATATTTACAAGGAGAAATGGGCGTACACAGGTTAGTTCGTATTTCTCCATTCGATAGTGGAGGAAGAAGACATACTTCTTTTGCTTCATTAGAAGTATTGCCAGAAATTACAGAAGATATTGAAATAGATATAAATCCAGACGACTTAAGAGTAGACACCTATCGTGCTTCTGGTGCAGGAGGGCAACATGTAAATAAAACTTCATCTGCTGTACGTATTACGCATATTCCAACAAATATAGTAGTTTCTTGCCAATCAGAGCGTTCACAAATTCAAAATAGAGAAACAGCCATGAAAATGTTGAAATCTAAATTATTGGACTTAAAAGAAAAAGAGCATAAAGATAAAATAGAAGACTTAAAAGGCAACCAAATGGATATTGCATGGGGAAGTCAAATTCGCTCTTACGTTTTTTGTCCATATACCATGGTAAAAGACCATAGAACAAATTATGAAGTAGGTAATATTGCATCAGTTATGGACGGCGACTTAAACGATTTTATGAATGCTTACTTAAAATGGAAAAAGAAGGGATAAGAATAAAATATAAAACATAAAATATTGTATTGTGAAATATGTTATACAATATCATAAGGGCAACTTTCACCATCTTTATTTATTTGAATAAAATATTAGTATAGGTTTGTTTATAATTAAATAAATCTATCATATTAAATAAAGAGAAGGTGCCAATAATATGGACTCAAATATTGTTGTATTAAAATTTGGCGGCAGTAGTGTCGCAGACAATTTAAAATTAAATGTAGTTGCAAAGAAAATTATTGATTTTTATAAAAAAAATTTAAAGGTAGTAGTGGTGGTTTCAGCTCAAGGAAAAACAACAGATTGCTTAATTAAAGAGGCAAAAGAATTGGCAAACTTGCCAAACGACAGAGAAATGGACGTACTACTTTCTACAGGAGAACAGGTTTCTATGTCAAAACTTGCTATTTTACTAAATAGATTAGGATATGAGGCAGTTTCATTAACAGGAATGCAAGCAGGCATAAAAACCAACGACTTAAATCAAAATGCAAAAATAGAAAATATTTATACCACTCGTATTGAAGAAGAATTAGAAAAAGGTAAAATTGTCATTGTAGCAGGATTTCAAGGCTATAATGAAAAAGGAGATATTACTACATTAGGTAGAGGTGGCTCAGATACCACTGCAGTTGCTTTAGCAGCAGTATTAAATGCAAAGCATTGTTATATTTTTTCTGATGTAGATGGAGTATATACAACAGATCCAAATAAAATTACTACAGCAAAAAAATTAGAAACTCTATCTTATGAAGAAATGTTAGAAATTGCAAATGAAGGTGCTAAAGTATTGCATAATCGTTGCATTGAAATTGGAGAAAAATATAATGTTCCTATTGTTACAAAATCTACTTTTAATAACAAACAAGGAACTATTTTGCAAAATGAAGAACAAAGCGCAAATGAAGTAAAAAATGAAATCAAAACATATAACAAACAAGATAAAATAGAAGATGCAAGAGTAAAAAGCATTGTAAAAAATGATGATATAATTTATATTAACATGAAATATGATACGTACTCCCCTGAAATGTTTTATAAAATATATGCTACCTTAGTAAAGAATCAAATAGGAGCAAATCATCTTCAAAATAATAGCACACACCATACCGATATTAGTTTTACTTGTCCTGCATCTGCATTAAATAAGTTTCAAAATTTATTAGAAAAAGACTTCAAAAGTTTTGATACTACTTATACAAATATATCTAGAATTGCCATAATTGGACATGGCATTAGAAACGATGATACTATTTTAGAAAAAGTATTAAATATTATTGAATTAAATCAATTAGAAATTTATCACTTAGAAGTAAATGAATCCAAAATAGCAATGTTATTTACAACAAAAGTTTCAAATACCATATTAGAACAACTGCATAAAGAATTAGTAGAAGACTGAACAAGCGAGCCTAAGATTTTCTTAAAATTTCCATTTGCTAGAAAATCTTAGGTTCGCTATATTTATGTTATAGGAAAGCTTTATTTTTAACTAAAATGAATCAAAAAATAAACAACATAATAAATATAGTATACAAAAAAACAAAATATGCGCAAAAAAACACTTGCAAATAAGTGCAAACAAAATAACATAAAATCACTTGAAATAGAAATTAAACAATAGTAATATAAAAACGAAAATAAAAAATAAAACAAAGGAGAAAGAAAAATGCAAAAAACAAAAGAATTAATTAAGCAAAGAAATAAGAAAAATAAAGGAATTACCTTAATTGCACTTGTTATAACAATTGTAGTACTAATAATTTTAGCTGGAATAAGTATAAACTTAGTTCTAGGCGAAAATGGTTTATTTACAAAAGCACAAAATGCAGCAAAAGATATGGATATAGCCAGCTTAAAAGAACAAATAGGAACAGAATTGCTTAGTATGCAAATAGAAAATGAAGAAAATAATTTTGCAGTAGACGAAAGTGATGTAGAAAAAGTACTAAGTAAATATGGAAAAATTATAAGAAGTGAAGATGGAAATATTATAGGATTAAAGCCAACAGGAAAAGACTATGAAGTACCATTTAGTGATTTATGGCAAGGAGAAACCACCAATAGCTATAATGCAACGAAACACGTAAATGTCCCAAAACTATCAGAAGGAATGATACCAATAAAATATAATGAAGACCAATGGGAAATATGTAGTGAAGAAGATAGTGAGTGGTATAATTATGATGAAAGTAAAAAAGAATGGGCAAATGTAATGTTATCAGACGGAACATATAAAGGAGAAACAGCGGTAATAGGACAAAAAATAGAAGATGAAGACTTAGGAAGTATGTTTGTATGGATACCAAGATATGCCTATAGCATAAATGAATATGGAGTAGAAAAAAACAATGAAGGAAAAACGCAAAAAATAACAGACGTAACCTTTTTAGTAGGAACTACAAATAAAGATGAACAAGGAACAAAATATGCTTTAGACTATGATACTGATGAAGTAGAAAAAGCAAAAGAAGAAGCAGACTTAACAGGAGAAAAGGTATCAACACCACCAATAGTACACCCAGCTTTTAACTTTGGAGGAACAAACCTATCAGGAATATGGGTAGCAAAATTTGAGGCAAGCATGGAAGGAGAAAAAAATACAAATACAGTAGGTACAACAGGAGATGATATTACAACTAAAAATGTAAAAGTATTACCAAATGTGCAAAGCTGGAGATATATAAGTGTAGGAAATGCGTTTACAAATTGCCTTGCAATGAATGATAACGAAAATATATATGGAATAACAAGCGCAGTAGATAGCCACTTAATGAAAAATAGTGAATGGGGAGCAGTAGCATACTTATCAGCATCACAATATGGAATAACACCAGAAATAAATCAATCAAATGAATATTATGATTCTGAAAAATACAAAGCATACACAGGAGGGCAAGATTATAAATCAGAATTAACGCAAAGTACAACAGGGAATATAACAGGAGTATATGACATGTGTGGAGGAGCATGGGAATATGTAGCAGCATATTATGATAATGAAAATGGCAATATAGGAACATACGGAACAACTACATATTTTTCAGAAAATAGATTAAAAGCAGGATATGAGAAATATTGGGATAAATATGAAGTAGACGAAGAAGAAAAAGCAAAAGATACCTCATGGCAAAATGATAATGCGAAAATAAAAGAATTAGCAGAAAAAAGGTTAAACCTAATGAAAGATGTAAAAGGAGTAGGAATGTATGATGTAAAAAAGACATTTTCATTCTTTGGTAGATTGAAAGATGGAAAAGATACATGGGATTTGATGATTGATGTTGATACTGCTACTGTACAATATGGAGTAGGAATATACAATAATGACTATATTTTAGTAGGAAATATCTCGTTCCCTTTCTTGCTTCGCGGTGGGCAGTGGGCCAATGATACTGGCGCTGGTGTGTTTGCATCTTGGTTCTGCAACGGTGATGCCGTCGGCAACGGACGGCTTCCGCCCAGTGCTAGTTGCACTTTGATTGCTAGCTGATACACAAAGTGTTGATTCATAGTAAATATGGTGTGTGAAAAATAAAAAGCACACCATATTTTTTGTGTCAAAAATAAAAAAAGAAAATGTATCACAAAAAGGCAGTTAATCTTAAAATTTCCATTTGCTAGAAAATCTTAGGTTTGCTTTTTTCTTTGAAAAATGCATGTAGTATTTTGTCGAAATTTTACGATGAAAAGTGCTTGCTTTTTATGTGAAGTCATGATTTAATAGCTTTATTAGATTACATAAAATTATTATGCTATCTTTTTTATGGAATTTAAAATTTAGTTAGAAGGGAGATATCATCAAATTTTTTTAGTATTATGTCTTTTTTATAAAAACGTCTTAAATATACGTGCTTTTAAGTAAAGCAAGAAAGGGAATTATTTATGGAAGAAAAAATCACTTTATTAAAACCAAAGATAGACGTAGTATTTCATTGTTTGTTCAAACCAGGAAATGAAAGAATCACAAAAGCTATGATAGAAGCAACTACAAAAGAAAAAATAGAGAGTATTAATTTAGATAGTGATAGATATCTTATGAAAGACTATCCAGATGAAAAATTAGGAATTGTAGATTTAAAAGCCACGTTAGATAATGGAACTATATGTGATATTGAAATTCAACTTGCAGATAATCACTATACAGCAGAAAGATTTTTATTTTATTGGAGTAAAATCTACTCAAGTCAATTAGTTCAAGGAGACGATTATGGAAAACTAAATAAAGTAATAGGAATAATAATATTAGATTATGAAATAGAAAAAACAAAAGAAATTGAAGAATTAAGTACAAAATGGAAAATAACAGAAGTAAGCAATCGG
>CANQFS010000046.1 GCA_947599825.1 uncultured Clostridia bacterium | reverse complement strand
TTTTTGGTTAAATTCAAAATAAAAAAAGAAAAAGACTGTTGAGCAAAATATTTTTATATACTTTGTCAACAGTCTGAGAAACAGAAATAAAGTTATTTCTGTTTCTTTCTATTTAGCTTAGATTGCCATTTAGGACAAGACTCTTATTTAAAAATATCGAAAAAATAAGGCTTTTATTAAAATACATACTTGTAGCTATAATTAAAAAATACACACTAATATTAGTAAAAAACAGAAAAGTTTTTTACAATAATGCCAAAATATACAAAAAATACATTGTAGAATCTTGACGAATTTTGTAATTAAAGGTAAACTATCAATAACAACAATAAAATATAGTAATATTAGTAAAATTCACATATTATGCATAGTGCACAAGATTGAAATGGAGGAAGAATCAAATGAGAATAGGAATTGACATTGACGGAGTATTAACAGACATAGAAAGATTTATTGTAGATTATGGAACAAAATTCTGCATAGAAAATAATTTACCAATTGAAATAGAAGCAGGTTATTACGATGAAGCAAAAGCATTTCATTGGACAGAAGAACAAACTTTAAAATTTTGGAATGAATATATTGTGTTTTATGCAACAAAATATCCAATAAGAGACTTCGCATCAGAGGTAATTCATAAGCTAAAGGAAGAAGGACATGAAATTTATATTGTAACAGCAAGAAATGAATATGGAATGCCAGATGAATATTATGGAAAAATGAGAGAGTTAGTAGATACATGGTTAAAAGAAAATAATATTTATTATGACAAAATTATTTACACAGAAGGTAGCAAATTGCCATATTGTGTAGGAAACTATGTAGAACTTTTAATAGAAGATAGTCCAAAGCAAGTTCAAAATGTAGCTGAAAAATTGCCAGTATTTTGCTTTGACAACCAATATAATAAAGAAATAAGTGGTAAAAACATTACAAGAGTATATAGTTGGTATGATGTATATGACAAAATAAATAAAATATATTGAAAATCAACATAATTTGTAGTATAATTTTTTTATAAATTTTGAAAGGAGCTTAAACAATATGGCAGAAGGAAAAAAAGCATCGATGACGATTATTGTTGCGAACGAGGAAGGACAGAGCATCACCAAGTACATTGAAGGCACTAGTAGTCATATAGCCTATGTTTTAGATGAGGCTGGCATTTACTCCAATGACTTGGTAGAACTCTTGGAAGGAAATGCTAAAATTGAAGCCTAGGAACAATTGTAGTTTAAGCCACAAAAAAACTTGCAAGATTGAAGTAAAATTCAAACTTGCAAGCTTTTTTTCATGCTTATTCATCATTTTGGTGTCTCTAAAATTCTAATTGTTTCATCTGATATTTAGTATAAAATTGAAATGGACTTAATACTTCTATGTTGTGATTTTCTTTTATTGTAATACTAATATTATTTATATGTTTGTCCTGTGTTATTAAATATTTAACATTACCATCAATACAACAATCAATAAATTTATTATCAGATTTATCTTCCATACAATAGCTAGTATTTATAATATGGTCAATTTCTTCAACCTGCCATAAACACTTAGATAAGCTTGCTGCTAGAGGTAATACTTTCAATTCTTTATTAGTTTCACCTTTCTTTTTAAAGGCCTCTAATAGAATATTATAAAAGGTATATATTAATTCACCTTGCATTTCTTTGTTCATTACAAATGTAAGCTTATTAAGATTTTTTAAATTAAATATAGCTTTACAAAAATTATCACCTTTAAATATACCATTAATAAAAACATTAGTGTCAACTACAATTCTCATAATTATAAAACACCATTTTTAACTTTTATAACAATGTCATCTATGTCTTTGTCTGTCATACCAACTTCTTTTATGAGAGAAGAACATGCATCGCATAATTCATTCCAATCATTGCTACTGGAATTTTCAATTTCATCAATTAATAATTCTTCTATTGAATTTTTTTGATTTACTTTATTAGCCATAAATATCCTCCTCCTATCAAATTTTTTATAATTTTTAATAATCATATTATCACCTTATATATATTATTGTCAATAAATAATAATATGATACTTTTAATATTATAACATAAAATTGACATAAAATCAACACATATTTTACTTATTTTATATCATTAGACTAAGCTTAAAGTCAATATATTTTTTGAAAATATATAATTTTTTATGAAAAAACTTGCAAATCTGCAAGTTTATATATATAAAAGTTTATTGTTTTTTCATTTTTGGTTTTGAAATCAAAGAAGCTAAATAGCCAAAAAACACAGCTGCAGCAATACCACCGGCAGAGGCCTTCACTCCTCCGATAAAAGCTCCAAGTAAGCCGTTCTCTTTAACAGATTCAATAGCACCCTTTGCAAGATTAGCGCCAAAACCAGTAAGTGGAACAGTAGCACCACAACCAGCAAAGTCAATAATATATTTATAAATACCAAGCCCTCCTAAAATAGCACCTAAAGTAACAAATACAACCAAAATTCTAGCAGGGGTTAATTTTGTTTTATCAATTAAAACTTGACCAACAATGCAAATAAGACCACCAACAACAAAACAGCGTAATAATTGCATCAAGTCAATACTCTGTATAAATTCCATTTTACAATCTCCTTTCCCATTTTTCTCAATTGGGGACAGTCCCCAATTGTTCCATTTGTCCCAATTTGGGACAGGGTTTGATAGTTAGTACTATATTAATTAGCACTTTTCATTTTCAATGGCAATAGCGTGAGCAATACCAGGAATAGACTCACCTTGTTGAGAAGTAGTGGCATTTGTTAAAGCACCTGTTGCCATAAGCAAAATTTTATTTATTTTTTTCTCACGTAGTTGTTTGAAAAAATAGCCAGAAAATACTGTACCAATGCAAGCACAACCGCTACCACCACTATGAGTATCTTGTTTTGATTTATCAAAAATTAAAACACCACAATCATCATAATTTGCATTAATGTTATAGCCTTTTGTTTTACACAAATCTTCTAAAATATCTTTTCCTACATGACCTAAATCTCCAGTAATAATAGCATCATAATAACTTGGCTTTCTTCCAGTGTCTTCAAAATGAGTAATCAAAGTGTCGAAAGCAGCAGGGGCCATAGCGGCTCCCATGTTATTAGCATCTTTAATTCCCATATCTACAATTTTACCAGGGGTAATATGAGTTATAAAAGGGCCATTTCCATTAGAAGATAACACAGCTGCACCAGAACCAGTAACAGTCCATTGTGCTGTTGGAGGTCTTTGGTTTCCAAGCTCTAAAGGAAAACGAAATTGTTTTTCAGCACTACAGAAATGGCTAGAAGTAGCACATAAAACATTATTTGCTGCACCTGCTTCAAGGCAAATACTAGCAAGACACATGCCTTCAACAAAAGTAGAACAAGCACCAAAAATACCAAAGAATGGAATATTTAGTTCTCTTAAACCGAAGCTAGAAGAAATACATTGGTTAAGAAGGTCACCTGCAAAACAAAAATCTATATTAGTTGCAGGAATTCCAGATTTTGTAATAGCCAAATTAACAGTTTCTTTTATAATTTTACTTTCTGCTTTTTCCCATGTTTTCTCACCCCAGAACTCATCTTCTAAACATTGGTCAAAATAGCCAGCCATAGGACCCTGTGCTTCTTTAGGACCAACAATAGAAGCGGTTTCTACAATTGTGGGTGGGTTATCAAAATGAATAGTTTGTTTACCTAATCGATTCAAAATTATCATCCTTTCTTAGTTACCTTTAGGGACGTTTCCTTTTGGTACATCTGTCCCTAATGGTAATTTTTTATCTTATAACATACCAAAAGTGACAGATATACCAAAAGGAAACGTCCCTAAAGGTAATTATGCAAATAAAGTAGCAATAATACCAATAATAACAGATGCAGATATACCAAATACTAAAACAGGACCTGCAACAGTGAACATTTTGCCACCTACACCCATTACGTATCCTTCAGATTTATATTCAATTGCAGGAGATACAATTGAATTAGCAAATCCTGTAATTGGAATTAAAGAGCCTGCTCCTGCAAATTTTCCTATTTTATTAAAGATATTAAGCCCTGTTAAAAATGCAGCAATACCAATTAAAACAATAGATACAACTGTGTTAGAAGCAGTTACGTCCATTTCTTTGTATTTACAAAAATCGAAAATAATTTGTCCAATGGAACAAATAAGGCCACCTACCCAAAACGCATTAAAGCAGTTTTTTAAAATAGGAGAGTTAGGCGATTTTTTATCCACATAATCACTATATTGTTTTTGTGTTTCTATTGGATTCATTTATTTATCACTTCCCTTTCTATTCGTCTCTATCTCGGTCAATGGTAAAGGCTAAATCTAAATCAACAATATATTCGTCAATTTTTTTACCATTGATTTTTGCTCTTTGATCTAAAATTTTTACCTCAGTTAAATAATCTAGTGTCTTAGAAGCCTCTGAAATTGTCTGTAAAATTGCATCTTTCCAAGATACTACAGATGTTCCTGTAACGTGAATATGTTTTTCCATGAATTATCACCCTTTCTTTACGTTTTTTTTCTAACTATATATTTTCCTAAAATTTGAAATTTATACAAATTCTTAAAAAGATTGATTTTTACAATAAAAACAATTAAAATGGCAAATAAAAGAAAAAAGAGTACTTAATAAAAAAGAGATAGAAAAAATTTTTTCTTAAATAAAAAGAAAAAACTTGAAAAGTCGAAAAAGATAAGATAAGATAGAAATATCAAAATGAAGTAAAAAAGAAGGAGCAAATATGAGAGCAAAAAAAGGAAAAAAAGAAAAATCACATTGGCTTATAAAATTCATTATAGTAGCTATTTTTATAGCTTTCATTGGTGTTGTTATTAACTTAGCACCAAATTATATTCGAAAGGATACAAAAGGGAAAATAAGCGTTATTATCAACAACAATGATGTAACCGAAAGTATGAAACTAGATGCATTTGTAGAAAATGATATTATTTACATATCAACAAAAGATATAGCAAATTTCTTTGATGAAGATATTTTTTATGATAATAAATATGACCAAATAATTACATCATCAGAAACGAAGCTTGCCGTGTTACCAATTGACAAAAATGAAATATCTATAAATGGTAGTAAAGTAAAAATAAGTGGGCCAGCAACGAAAAAAGATGGAGAGTTTTACGTGCCATTTTCAGAAATGGAAAATGTTTATCATGTAGAAGTATCTTATCAAAAAGAAAGCAACATTTTAACTATTGATTCATTAGACAGAGAACAAAAAAATGCAAATGCATCAAAAAATATTTCTATAAAATATAAACCAACTATTTTTTCAAAAACATTAGACAAAGTAAGCCAAGGAAAAAGTGTTATTGTAATAGAACAATTAGAAAGTGGCTGGAATAAAGTAAGAACTTCACTAGGCTACATAGGTTACACCAAGGATATAGCAAATATTTATACAGTACGAGAAAATATGGAGCAAACAAAGCAAATTGAAGGTAAAGTAAGCATTGCTTGGGACTATTATACAAGCGTTGTGCCAGATAGAACAGGAACTACCATTAAAGGTATAAATGTAGTTTCTCCATCGTTTGCCGAATTAGTTAATTTAGGAAAAGGTGAATTAAACGTAAAAATTGGTGCAAAAGGTGAAGAATATATTAAATGGGCACACGACAATGGCTATAAAGTATGGCCTATGATTTCTAATGCTTGCTCTCCAGACATTCAAGATACCACAACAGAAATATTGCAAGATTACAAATTAAGAGAAAAACTAATCAATAATATTGTAAATCTTGTGCTAACTTACCAATTAGACGGAATTAATATCGACTTTGAATATATGAAAAGTTCTAATAAAGACATGTTCTCTCAATTTATTATAGAACTTGCTCCAAGACTAAGAGACTATGGAAAAGTGATTTCTGTTGATGTAACAGCGCCAGACGGTAGTGCAGATTGGTCAGAATGTTACAACAGAAATAAATTAGCAAAAGTAGCAGATTATTTAATTTTCATGGCTTATGACCAATATGGAAATGCTTCAAAAGAAGCAGGAACAACAGCAGGAGCGGATTGGGTAGAATTAAATCTTAATAAATTTATTGATAGAGAAGAAGTAGAACCAAACAAACTAATTTTAGGAATGCCACTTTATACAAGACTATGGAAAGAAAGTGGAAGCAATTTAAGTAGTGAAGTTGTTCTAATGAAGAGTATTAACTCAACACTTCCAGCAGATGTAGAAAGAAAATGGGACGATAGCAAAAAACAATACTATGTTGAATATCAAAAGAGTGGTAAAACCTATAAAATGTGGTTAGAAGAAGAAACATCAATTAAAGCAAAATTTGCATTAATGAAACAATATAATTTAGCAGGAGCAGCTTACTGGCAAAAAGATTTTGAAACATCTAATTTTTGGAATGTAGTTGCAGAAGAAATAAAATAATAGGAATAGAAGACAAACACCTACATATAATGAAAACAAGTTATAGGTAGGTGTTTATTTTTTTGTTAAAAATTTACATCTTTATATATTGAATGGTTAGAAAAATTTTAAGGAGGTCGTTATGATTACAATTTATATAAAAGAAGAAAAGAAAGAAGAAATTTTTACCAAATATAAGCTTCCTAATTGGATAAAAAATATTGCATACAACATTATAAAAATACTAAATTGCATTCGAATAAAAGAAATAGGAGAGAATAAGAAATTATATCTTATTTCTAACGTAACAAAAGAAGCAACATATAAAAAAATAAGAAAAAAATTAGAAAAAGAAAAAACAAAAACACAAAAACTGCAAATAGTATTAGCCAAAAAGATAAAGCCATATAAAGCATATTTTCAAGGATATAAAATAGTAGATGGAAAATCAACTTACATATATTCCATAGAAAATTTGTTAGAAAATATATTAGAAGAACAACCACTTGCTTTACAAGACATATATTTATTAACTAATCATTATACAGCAGAAAGTACAAATTTAATAAAAAAAATAGCACCCAAAGTAAAAACTATGAATATTATCACAAAAGAAATAGAAAAATATAAAGCATTAGAAGAAATATTACAAGAACAAGGAATTATAATGAGTATTTCAAACAATAAGAAAAAGAGCTTAAAAAAGGCAAAAATTATTATTAATTTAGATTTTTCAAATGAACAACTGGCTGAATATTTAATTTTTAGAGATAGTATTTTTATTAATATATCACAAGAAAAAACAATTCAAATACAAGGCTTTCAAGGCATTATGGTTCAAACAATAGAACTTCAACTAAATGAAGAAAATATGCAGTGGATACAGCAAAATAGGCTAGAAGATGAATTTGTGCAATTAGAAATATATGAAAGCTTGCAAGAGAGCAATACAGGTAAAAATGGAGCAAAAGTAGAAAATTTATATGGCAATCATGGAAAAATTGATAAAAAAGAACTACGAAATTGGCAAAAAATATTGACAAATGAAAAAAATTAGATTAATATAAAGGGCGACTAAAAAAATTATACAAGGAGGAAGAACTATGGAAGAAGATAAAGCAGTGTTATTAACACAAGAAGGTTATGATAAATTAGAAAAGGAATTAGAATATTTAAGAACAGAAAAAAGAGCAGAAGTAGCAGAGCGTATTAAAGTTGCTCTAGGTTTTGGCGACTTATCTGAAAACTCAGAATATGACGAAGCAAAAACAGCGCAAGCAGAAAACGAAGCAAAAATAGCAGATTTAGAAAACAAAATTCGCTATGCAAAAATTATAGATGAATCTGAAATTGATACTAAAACAGTACAAGTAGGCAATGTAGTAAAAGTATTTGACATGGAATTTGAAGAAGAAGAAACCTATACTATTGTTGGCTCAACAGAAGTAGATTTAGCACAAAATAAAATTTCAAACGAATCTCCAATAGGAGCTGCCTTAATGGGAGCAAAGAAAGGTCAAATTGTAGAAGTAAATGCACCAGCAGGTGTTATAAAATATAAAGTTTTATCTATTACAAAATAAAAAAGTATTGCACCATAAAAAAATGTATGATATAATATAAATGGTATTGGACACAAACTATGTGTAGGGTATGTCTAGAAGTAGTAGCTAAAATTTAAGCTGCGGGACTCCGCACCAAAAAGCGGACGAAAAAAGGTACTCACGTTGTATAACGTATGAGTACCTTACTTTTTTTGCTAAGATTGCCATTTGGGACAGGCCTATTATAAAAAATTAACTTAGTTTTAACGCACTTTCTAAAGCAAGCAAAATCATATCTTTCAAGCCAGTTTCTCTTTGCTCTGGGGTAGCCACCTCATCTATATATTTTGAATCTACTACACTCATTAAGCAAGAAGCTTTTTTATTTAGAACTTTTGCAATATAAAATAGGGCAAAGGCTTCCATTTCTGCTCCAATTGGCTTAAAATCTCTTGGAATTCTAGATAAAAATTGATTGATATCTTCTAAATAAACATCAAAAAATTCAGCACAAACGGTATTTCCTTTTACTAAATGAATTTGTTTTTCTTTTGCTGTTTCTTCAATAACTTTATTTAACTCATTATTAGATTCTACAATATGGCAAATTTCGTTATGAAATGTTAAGGCAAAATTTCCTTCTGTAAAACAATTTTCAGAAAGAATAATGTCAAATAATTTTAAATTCTTATCGTAAGCACCACAAGAACCAATACGAATAATAGTATCTACATCATAAAAATGATATAATTCGTAGGCATAAATTGCCATACTTGGCATTCCCATGCCAGAAGCCATAACAGTTATTCTTTTTCCTTTATAATTTCCAGTATAAGCATACATATTACGAACAGAATTAACAAGTTTAGCGTTTTCTAAAAAGTTTTCCGCAATATATTTAGCACGAAGTGGGTCTCCGGGCATAATAACAATATTTGCAATATCTTCTTTTTTTGCTTCATTGTGTGGGGTCATACAAAATTCCTCCTTGTATAATATATTCAGGGTTTGAAGTTGACCCTAAACTTCATCTTTTGTACCTTTATGGTATAATTGGTTTATTAACACGCTGTGGACTCTTATCCCTCCTTGTAGTTTAACTACTTAACGAAGAATATTGCCACAGTTTTATTATTAATTGGTAATTAGTTAGATAAGTCTTTGAACTTTCATTTAGCGCAAGGTTACAAGTAATAAAACTAGTTGGATGTTGTCACAGTTGTTGATAAATTTTATTACAGGAGGTAAACACTATGGTTTACATCGGCATTGATATTGCCAAATTTAAACACTTTGCATCTGTTGTTAGCTCAGATGGTAAAGTTATCGTAAAACCTTTTTCTTTTGAAAATTCTCGTCAAGGTTTTATGAAATTACTTGAAGAAATTGAGAATTTTCATGACTGCTTAATTGGTCTAGAATCTACTGGTCATTATGCTGAAAATCTTATATTTTTTCTTTATCAGCGTGGTTATCAAATTGGTGTTATTAATCCAATTCAAACTGATGCACTTCGTGATTCTAATATTAGAAAGACTAAGACTGATAAGATTGATACTAATCTAATCGTTCAATGTTTAATGCTTAAAAAATATTCCCTTGTTACTTCTCAAGATATTAATATTATTAAGCTTAGACGTCTTTCTAGATTTAGGCTTGAAACAGTTCAACAACAAACTAGAATTAAAACTCAATTAACAGGTTGCTTAGATATTGTATTTCCAGAGCTTTCTAGCTTCTTTAAAGGCAATTTGCACTTAAAAGTCTCTTACGCTTTACTAGAAAAATATTCTTCTGCTAAAGCTATAGCTCATTGTAGAATCGATGGTTTAACTAATTTGCTATACAACAATTCTAAAGGGAAGTATAACTACGATAAAGCTTTACAATTAAAAACTTTAGCTAAAGAAAGTATTGCCTTAGATAACCCTGCTATTGAACTACAAATACAATGCTTAATCAAACAATTAAGGTTGTATCAAAAACAAATTAAAGATATTGATTTAAGCATTATGACACTAATGCAATTACTAAATTCACCTATTCTTACTATTCCTGGTGTTGGTTATACTTTAGGAGCTATGATTATTAGTGAAATTGGTGATATTAAAAGATTTAGCAACCCTTCTAAATTGCTAGCATTTGCTGGACTAGACCCTGTCGTCAAACAATCAGGAAATTTTCAAGCTGACAGTATGAAAATTTCTAAAAGGGGATCTACTTACCTACGCTATGCAATCTATAGAGTTGCTTTCTTAATTATATACAATAATGAAACTTTTCACAACTACTATCTTTCAAAACGTTCACAAGGTAAGACTCATAGAGTAGCATTAGGTCATGTTTGTAATAAATTAGTTAGAATTATCTTCAAGATTTTAACTGATAATACATCTTTTAATTTAAGCTAACAATAAAATTTTCAAAGTACATATTTACATTATTTAACAGTTTTAAAAATTAGATTTTGAAACTGTTATTAGTCATGCAAATTTTTATCTAACAAATTATTAAATAAATTTTTTTAGAAAAACTATTGACAATTAATAGTTAGTCTT
>CANQFS010000045.1 GCA_947599825.1 uncultured Clostridia bacterium | reverse complement strand
TATTTTTCTTCTTGACCTGGATTAGCATCTATTCTTTTTTGTGTATAATCGTTAAACCAAATAAGTTCTTCGTCGTCTGTAATATTATTCATTACATAACGCATTTCTTCTATAGTTAATGCTTCAAACCATGGTGTATGGTCTTGCACTGGCGAGCCATCTTCTTTTAGTCTTGGAGTAATTGCTCCATCTTCACTTACATTTCTTGCTACTATGAATTTTCCTTCGTCATATAATTCTTTATAAATTGCATAACGTTTTACTGAGTCTGATCTGTTGCTTGGTTCGTCTATTTGTGCCCAATAACCAACTTTTGTTGCGTGTGTTAAAGAAAGAGAAATTGCCATTTTTTTATAGACTTCACCTTTTGTAAGGTCTGGATACCATTTATTATGAGTTAAAGTTTTGTCCTCAAAGTCTTTTTTATATGTACTATAAAGTCTAGAAAGTTCTTTTATTGAATTATAATAACTTCCTCCGTCAGGTTCTCCTCCTAATACATATAAACGAAGGTTTTCTACATCTTCCATTAACCATTTTACTGCTTCCATATAGTTTTCATTTTGATTTACAATTGCTTGTAAAAGGCTATATCCAACATTGTTTACAAAAGTTCTTTGTAATAGTACTAATTCGTTTGCTCCATTTATTTGATTTTCTAAATTTTGATTTTTAAGTATTTCATCATATTCTTCTACTTTTTTTATGAAGTCTACATTTTCTGCTTGATTTACTTCGTATCCTTCTTTATATAGTTTTGCATCTGCATAAACTGAATGGTCTGATGCGTTGTTTCCATTTTTGTTGCAATATAATTTTATATAGTTTGCATCTTTTATATCTACAGTTACACGTACCGCTTCATCTGTAGCTTTTAGCACTTTGTTATCTATGTTTGATTTTAACTCCCAAGTGTTTCCATCTTTTGATGTATAAATTTCAAATTTTACACCGTTTCCATTATTAGCACGGCTTTCATCTACACCAACATAAGTGCTAAAATAGTCATAGTCATAATCAGTAATGTTATAAACTAGGGTTGATGTAGCATGAGCAGAAACACCCTTTAAAAAGTGTGTTTTCTTTCCTTCTACAATTAAAGTAATTAGACCATTGTTATATTGGTTTTCTAAGTTACTATCTAATGTAATGCTTCCCCATTCTACTGATGACTGGTCTTTTACATATTCAATATCTGATAAATATTTGCACATATCTTGTGCTTCATTATTTTTAGATAAATAATAAACTTCTTCTAATTTTTTTGGTTGGCTTTGCTTAGCAACCTGTATACTTTCTCCTGTATTTTTTAGTGATATAAATAAGATTAACAATAAAATAATACTAATTATTCCTATAAATAATAAGCTTCCTTTTTTGTTTTTGATATTTTTTTTCACTAAAATTCCCCCTTTTTTCATATTTAACATATTTATTATACCATATTTTTCTAATTCTGTAAACTATTTTTTGCTCTTTTGTTAGAATTTTTATTAACAAAAAAGTGAGCCTAAAATTTTCTTCTTACATATTCGTATAAAATAATTCCAGTTGCCACTGCTGCATTTAAGCTTTCTGTTTTTCCGAAGCATTGGTATTTTTATTTTTTTGTTTGCAAGTTCTAATACTTCTTTAGACACTCCATTTGCTTCGTTTCCAATGACAATGACTTTCTTTTTATAGTCAATGTCATAAATTGTTTCATCAGTTTGCAAAGAAGTTGCTACAATATCGTATTTATGCTTTTTCATGTTTTTTAATGTTTCTACTATGTTTTTGCTTCTTATCATATTTACTCTGTAAATGGCTCCCATGGTAGAACGCACTACTTTTGGGTTATAGGGGTCTGCTGTATTTTCTGATAAAATGACTTGCTTTAAATTAACACTATCTATTGTTCTTAAAATTGTTCCTAAATTTCCTGGATCTTGAATTCCATCTAATACTACTATTACATCTTCCTCGTAAGAAATGCTTTCTTCTCCATTTTCTTTTTGCATAACTGCAAGTATGCCCTGAGGGCTTGCTACTTCTGTAATGCTTTCAAATACTTTTTTTGAAGTATAAATGCAATCTTGTTTTGCAATTTCATATAATAGTTCTTGCCCAATTGTTCCATCATTAATGCATTCTTCACATACTACAATTTTATCTATTTTTGCTTTTTCTTGAATTGCTTCTTGCACCATTTTGATGCCTTCTACTAAGAATTTGTTTTGCTCATCACGATATTTTTTATCTTTTAATTTTTTTATACTTTTAATGACTTCATTTTCTTTACTTGTAATGACTTGCATTTTCTAAAAACTCCTCTATTTCTTTTAATTTTTCCTTATCATTTTTTCCTTCTAATATAAATGTAATATAAGGCTCTATTCCTGTAGAAAAGCGCACTTTTCGATTGTATTTTTCTACTAATTTATTTACTAAAGATATATCAAATTTACTATTATCATATAAAAAGCCAATTCCATCTCTTTTTTGAGAAATTTTTATTACATTTGCTTTTCTTGCACTATTTTTAATTCTTGCTATTTCAAGCAAGTTTTCTACCTCTTGTGGCATTGCACCATAGCGGTCTATTATTTCATCTGTAATATTTTGTATATCTTCTTCTGTTTTACAAAGTGCAATATCTTGGTAAATTTCAATTTTTTGGCTACTATTTTCAATATATTCATCTGGAATATAACTAGAAAATGATAAATCAATTTGAACATCTTGCTCTTCTTCTACCTTAACTCCTTGCATTTCCTTCATGACTTCATCAAGTAACTTGCAATACGTATCATATCCTACTTGTTCCATGTGTCCATGCTGAATTTCTCCGAAGCATACTTCCTGCCCCTCTAATTTCTAGGTCACGCATTGCAATTTTAAAGCCAGAGCCAAACTCAGTAAATTCTTTAATAGTTTTTAGCCTTTTATCTGCTACTTCAGTTAATAGTTTATCACGTTTATACATAATGTAAGCATAAGCTTGTTTTTCTGCTCTTCCTACTCTACCACGGATTTGGTAAAGTTGTGCTAGGCCTAATCTATCAGCATTTTCTACAATAATGGTGTTAGCATTCGGAATGTCAATTCCAGATTCTAAAATTGTGGTACATACTAAAACATTTACCTCACCTTTAATAAAGTCCATCATAATTTCTTCTAGCTGATTTCCACTCATTTTTCCATGAGCAAAGGCAACTTTTGCCTCTGGTACTAAATTTGCAATTTGAACTGCTTTTGCTTCAATATCTTCAACTTTATTATATAAATAAAATACCTGTCCGCTTCTTTCTAGTTCTTTTGTAATTGCTTCTTTTACCACTTCTTCATCTTGCTCTAATACATAAGTTTGCACAGGTTTTCTATTTTGTGGTGGATCATAAATAACAGACATATCACGAACTCCTACAATAGACATATGAAGCGTTCTAGGAATTGGTGTTGCGCTCATAGATAATACATCAATACTTGCTTTGTATTGTTTAATTTTTTCTTTATCTTTTACGCCAAAACGGTGCTCTTCATCTACAATAAGAAGCCCTAAATCTTTAAATTCTACGTCTTTGCTAAGAAGTCTATGAGTTCCTACTACTACATCAATTTCGCCTAATTTTAACTTACGAATAATTTCTTCTTGCTCTTTTTTCGTGCGAAAACGATTTAATAATTCTACTCTAATTGCAAAGTTTTCCATTCTTTCTTTGAAACTTTCATACTGTTGGTTGGCAAGAACTGTAGTTGGAACTAAGTAAGCAACTTGCTTTTGGTCCATTACTGCTTTAAAAGCAGCACGAATGGCAACTTCTGTTTTTCCATAGCCTACATCTCCACATAAAAGTCTATCCATAGGACGAGGTGCTTCCATGTCTTTTTTAGTTTCTTCAATACAACGAAGTTGGTCATCTGTTTCTACATAAGGGAAACTATCTTCAAACTGCTTTTGCCACTCTGTATCTTTTGAAAAAGCATAACCTTTTATGCTTTGCCTTTTTGCATAAAGTTCAATAAGTTCTTTTGCAACTTCTTGTAAATTCTTTTTAACTTTTGCTTTAGTATTTTCCCATTCTTTGCTTCCTAATTTGTTAATTTTAGGGGTAGCCTCTCCTCCACCAATATATTTTCGTATACTATCTAAATCGTTGGTAGGAATATAAAGCATATCATCATTGCGGTAACGAATTTTAATATAATCTTTTACAATGCCATCTGCTTTTAGCGTATTTACTCCCACAAATTGACCAATACCATGGCTTTTGTGTACTACATAATCGCCTATTTTTAAATCGGCAAAAACAATTTTTTCGCCTTCTTTAAAACTACTACTTAACTTTCTTCTTTTTTTCACATTAGAAGTAAATAAATCTTCCCCTGTTACGACTATTAGATTTAAGTCATAACATTCAAAGCCTGCACTTAGCCTGCCCTGTGACACAATTACCTTTTGGGGTACCTTTAGGGACGTTTCTTTTTGGTACATCTGTCCCTTTTGGTCCATTACCTTTGGAGACGTTTGCCTCTGCATAAGTTGTCCGTAACTCGCTATCTGTTTGAACGGACAACTTATCCTTTTGCATCATTCCTAAATTAGATATTTGATTTAAGTCTTGCTTTTTATATGGTACTTCCTTTTCTTCTAGTAGTTTAATAAACTTTTCTGTTTCTTCTTCATTTCCTGCAAGTACAACCACGTTCTTTTTTTCATTAAGCCACTTAATGAAATCTCCTATTAGCAGTTCCATTTCGCTTTTATAGTAGTTTACATCTCGATATGAAAATTGAAATTTTACAGGTGAAACTTTTGCTATGCCAAAGTCTTGTTTTTCCAAATATAGTATTATTTGCTTATCTTCTCTAACATATTCTATTTTTTCTAAGTTTTGAATAGACTGTGGAATATATTTTTCTTTTTCTAGCAAAACTTTCATTAGATTTCGATTTTCCATTAAGATATTTTCTTCTCTTTGCTTTACTTTTGATAGTTCATCAAAAATTATTAAGAAATCTTTTTCTAAATAGTCCATGAAGGTTTGTTGTTTTTCATAGAAGTAGTTAAAATATTTGTCCATTTTGCTAAGATAGTCATTTGCTTCAATTAGAGCAATATCTTGACTTTTTATTTCTTCTAATTTTTGTTTATATTCTTTTTTTATATTAATTCTTGCTTCTATTTCTTCGTTAAAGTCTAGTTTTCCTTCTTCTATTTCTTTTATAACTAAAGGTAACTCTTTTTCCAAAATTAACTCATGTGCTGGCATAATTTCAATTTTTTGTATCATATCTGTAGAACGTTGTGAAGATAAATTAAATTTACGAATTGAGTCAATTTCTTCTCCCCAAAATTCAACACGCACACCTTCTTTTTCAGAAAGTGCAATATCCAAAATATCTCCCCTTAAACTAAATTGTCCTTTTCCTTCTACTAAATCGCTTCTTTCATAACCTAAGTCTATTAGTGTTTGCTTTAGTTCTTCTAAAGAGTAGTTTTTGCCTACTTTCATTTCTAGTTTGTGTTCGTATAAAGTAGATTTTGCTACCATTTTTTGCATCATTGCTTCTATTGTTGTTACCACAATTTTTGCCTTATTTTGCTCCAATTTGTTTAATACATCGATTCTGTTATATAGCAAATCTTTGCTTTCTAAAACATAGTCGTATGTTGCTATTTCTTTTTTAGGGAAATAGTAAATGGTTTCAAATTCCTTTGCAAAATATTTTAAGTCTTCAATTAATCTTTTTGCTTGTATTTCATTGTAAGTTACTATACAAATAGGACGATTGCTTGCCTCTTTTGTAGCATATATGTATTGCACTTTTCCCACGTCAGATAAGCCCGATATTGAAATAACCGGGCTATGTTTTTCTTGTATTTCTTGCAAATAATCTTGAAATTTTGGGAGTTTTATTAGTTCTGATACAATAGCATTCATCTTTTTTCTCCTCTTACTCATTTCTATTATTATATCTCATTTTTATTCATTTTAAAATAGTTTTTTGAAAATTTTTTCCAATTAGGGGACAATTTGGGACTGTCCCCAATTGAGACATTTGGCACAGTTTGGGACTGTCCCAAATTGAGACATTAAACTTTATCCTCCTAACATAAATTTGTCCTTTCTTTCATAAAATGTAATAGTTTAGTTTTATAGGAAAGGAATGAATTTTTATGCAAAATGTAAATGTGCACAATAATATTGAATATACAATATCAAAATCGAAGCCTAAGTTTATTATTTTTTCTATTCGCAAAAATATTTTACCTGCTATTTTTTGCCTTTTTACTATTTGCCTTGTTGTTTTTTCGAAAAATAATTTAGCTGCTGCAAAAGAAGGTCTTATGCTATGGGCAAATAATGTGGTTCCTTCCCTTCTTCCTTTTTTTATTGCCACAGAGCTATTAAGCTATACTAATGTAGTAAATAAATTGGGCAAGCTATTAAATCCTATTATGAGACCTATTTTTCGTGTTCCTGGTATTGGAAGTTATGCACTTTTAATGGGAATTATTAGTGGTTACCCTACTGGCGCTAAAATTGTAGTTAATTTGAAGGAGCAAGGCCTTTGCACCGAAGAAGAGGCAGAGCGTATGCTTGCTTTTACTAATAATTCTGGCCCTCTCTTTATTTTAGGAACTGTTGGAATTAGTTTGTTTGGCAATAGCACTATTGGCTTTTTACTACTTTTTACTCATATTCTTGCTTGCCTTAGCGTAGGAATTTTATTCCGTTTTTGGAAAGGAAAAAATAATTCTTCTTTGAAAAGTTTTTCTACATCAAATAGTAAAAAAGAAGAAGTAAATTTTTCTAATTTAGGCGATATTTTAGGAAGAAGTATTTTATCTAGTATAAAGACAGTTGTTATGATAGGTGGTTTTGTTGTTCTTTTTAGTGTAATTTTATCTATTTTAAAGAGTAGCAATGTAATTACTATACTAGGAAATTTATTTACTCCATTTCTTAGTATGTTAGGTGCTTCTGATTTACGTTTTTCTACTTCCCTTATTAGTGGTATTTTGGAACTTACTAATGGTCTTACCCAAATTTCTTTGATTCCTTGCAAAGAAATTTCTATTAACATTATTTTAAGTGCTTTTTTATTAGGCTTTGGTGGATTTTCTGTTTTATTGCAAGTAAATAGTATTATTGCAAAGTCAAATTTGTCTATTAAGTCTTATTTTGTAGGGAAATTGTTACATGGACTTTTAGCTGCTTTTTATACTTTCCTTTTTATTACATATTTTCCTATTTTTAATTTTAACTTATAAAAAAGCTATTATAAGAATTGATGTGAACCCAAATTATTAGACAAAAAAATTAATATGAAGAGTTCACTTCATTCTAACAAATAAAATTTTTCAAAAAATCTAAAGCTCGCCGTGTTTTTCTAACAAAGAACTTTCCTACTATATAAAAAGCATATTTTTCTTTTTTCTTCATACATATAGAAAAAAGAGGTGATTTATTTGGAAAAAAATACGGATTATAATAATTTTGGTGGCTTTTATGGATACCCACCCTACCCTCCTTATGAAAATTATGATCCTTCAATGTTTGATAATGCTTTTAATCCTGTAATGCAATATGAACAAGGTTATATGTATTATCGTTATTTAACACAGCAATTAGAATATAAAATCAAATGTAAGGAATATGAGAAATTAAGTGGACGAGAAAATAGAGCGGAAAGAAGAGTCGAATAGGCTCTTTTTTTATGAAATATTCTTAATTCTATTATTTACGCACTACTTTATATAAAATTTTATAAATCGTAAAATTAAATTACCATTTTGTAAAATTTTCTAAAATGTATTGATTTTTTCTTATATTTGTGTTATTATAATAATGTGTTAGAAAAGAATTAAAAGAAAGGAGAACTTCTTAGCACTTTGTGCTTAAGAAAATGAAATTATGAAACATACCGCAACTCATTCATCTAATTCAAGATTCCATCAAGTGCAAGAAGAATTAAAAAATCTTCTTTCTATTGTTATGGGAACTATTTCAGACGAAGCACAAGAAGAGCAAAATTTTGAATATTTTGAGCAAAATGCTACATCTAATGAGGAACTTGCTATTATAAAAGAATTAGATAAAAGTTCACAGGCTCTTGATCAAAAAGCTGAAAATTATCATAATAGTATAGGTGTTCCTAGCGCTCCTAAAAAACAATCCAAAAAACAAGTTGCTATGGAAAACAATGTTTCTACAACTATTACTCCAATTTCTACACCAAATAAAGAAGATTCAAGAAGCAATAGAATTTCAAGAATGCAAGATAATTTTGATATAGAACATTAACCTTTAAAGAACAATTTTCAAAAATTGTTCTTTTTTTCTTGACAAAATGAATAATTGCTATTATAATAGTATTTGTCTTGTTTAGGACATATGGCGAGATAGCTCAGCTGGCTAGAGCATTCGGTTCATACCCGACAGGTCGGTGGTTCGAATCCACTTCTCGCTACCAAATACGTATCTGTTCGAACTATAACACAGATAAATAGAAATATCATTCTGAAAAGGATGGTATTTTTTTTGCGAAATTTATTTATTTTAGTAGATATTAGGTATAAAAAATTTATAAAAAACTCGTAAAGCCTCGTTTTGTAAAGATGTAAGTTGAGCTTATGAATTATCAAATATATATCTAGTTTGATAAATAGATATATTTATGCTATTATATATAAAAATAAAGCTAAAATAAGATTTATGGAGGAATTCACATGAATACTAATAGAATAAGATATAAGCAAAGAGATTTTCATCTGTATGAAATAGATGAATTTACAGATTTAAATTGGAATTTAGAGAGATTTGGATGTGGACCCACATCAATTGCAAATATATTAGTTAATTATGGTTATGATGTTACACCTGTTGATATTGCTAAAAAAATATTATTTAATCGAATTGGGCAATTTGATGATACATTTTTAAAAAATAGAGGAATCAATAATAAGGGGTTAATATATTGTCTTGATAGACTAATTCAAGAAGATAAAATAAACATTGATTATGAAATAGTAAAAATAGATTTTTTCAATCCAAATAGTAAGAAAGAAAAAATTATTAATTTAGTCAAAAAAGGAAATATGGCTATAATTCATGTTGGACCATCTGAAATAAGTCCATTAACCTTTTCTAAAAATGGACATTATTTAGTCATTAGTGATATTGATGAAAAAAATAACTTCTATGTAATTAATTCTAATAAAATAGGTGATAATCAATTAGGCGTTCCTTTTAGCTACGATACTATCATAAAAAATATGATAGGTAGAAAAGATTCATTTAATTTTTTATTTATAAAAAATTTAAGTAATCATTTGGATGGGTGATGTAATCTATATTGAAAAATTTCAGTTTTTATTGATTTTTTTTTAGAATTTGAGTATAATAATATTAACAGAAGAAATTCTGTTGTGAGTTGAAATACACTCAAATTAAGAAGACATTTAGACCTGAAAAACGGTCAAGTTGATTTCAAATAACCTTTAGATTAAGTTCTAAAGGTTATTTGCTATATATGATTTATTTTATGCTAAGGATGTTTTTTTCAAAATCAAGAAAAATATTATTAAAATGCCGTGAAGTGAAAATTTAAATTCCAGTTTTAAAAGATGATAAAAAATTGTAAAAGAAAGTTCTAGAATAATTTAATATCTAGGACTTTTTTAATGAAATACTATTGATATTTTACAGAAAATGGAATAAAATATATATATAAGCAAACTAAGAGACATAACAAAGAGACAAATGACTATTAATTTTTTAAACTTTCTAAGTTTAAATTCCATTTGTCTAGAATAATAATATTCACTTAAATGTGATGTTTCTGTTTGGTTTTTTGTTAAATAATTGGTGGACTATTTAACATTTTTTAAGAGATAAGGTTTTAGTACGACCTCATCTCTTTTTATCTTTTGTATATTAAATAAATTTGTAATTTCATTATCTTTATCATAAAGAAATTCAAACATTTCATAAGGTGTTTTACCTACATAGCATTCTCTAGGTGCAGAGTTGATATGTGAGAACATTAAATCAAGTTTTTCTTGTGTCAAAAAATTTAAATCTATTCCATTTGGTAATATATCTCTAATGTAATTATGATTGTTCTCTACATGTGGTTTTTGATATGACTGCATAGGGTCACAGTAGAAAATGTTAGTACGTAATTCCCCTGTTTCCATATTAATTTCAAATAATTCATGCTTTTCAAATTCTGAGCCTCTGTCTGTTAAAATTAAAGAAAATAATTTATTGTAATTTTCATCACCTAATCTTTCTTGTAATATATCCAATGTTTTTGACATAGACTCAGAAGTTTTTTCAGTATGTAAAAATCCAATCATAAAGCTAGTATTAGGAAAGATAAATGTTTGAATGTATGGACCAGATAGACTATTCATTACAGTGTCCATTTCTGTAGTAATTGCATTAGGATTGTTTTTTACAAAATCTAAGTAATCATTGTATTTTCTTCCTGAATAATTAGCTGGCTCTTTTCTTTTTTTGTATTTGTTTTTAAATTGTTTTCTACTAACTTTTTCTTTTAAAGATAGATTAGTTAA
>CANQFS010000044.1 GCA_947599825.1 uncultured Clostridia bacterium | reverse complement strand
AAAAGAAAAATCAAAAGAAAATAGGAAAAGTGGAAACATACCAAAATATCCAGAAACTGAAGCAGAAAAAGATGCAAGAGATAGTAAATCATCAAGAGAACAAGGAATTAGGCAAAATGGTAAAATGGAAGTGAATGCGTTTAGGGAAGCAATAACAAAAAGTAAAATAACTCGTTCTGAAATAGAAGAACAAATAAAAGATATGGGAGAAATAAATAAAGTCAATGCGCTTAGTAGAAGACAAGAAAGAGGAGAAACATTAACAACTGAACAACAAAATCTTATAAAAGAACATCAAATGGAAGTAAATCAAGCACAAGTAGAATATCAAGTGCAACAAGAAGCTTTAGCTCGCAAAATCCATAACAACGGTATGGGAATGCAAAGGTAATAAAATAAGAGGATAAATATGGATAATAATGAGTATATAGAGTTTTTAAGAAGTCAATTAAAAAATAAAGGACTAAATGAAGAAACAATAGGATATGCATGTAAATATGTAGAATTAAATCAAAAGTTATTTTCAAATAGTATAAACATGGAAAAACTTACAACTAGATTAGCAAATAATTTACAACACAATATTATATCTGTAAATAATCATTATGGATTAGGTAAAGCTATAAATTCTGTAATATCTACAGTTGCAAATTGGGAGCCTTATGCTAAAGAATTAGCAGTTTCTCCATTATTTAAAGTGACCGAAAAAATGTCATCTAAAATGAGATTAGCAAAAGAATCTAATATTTTCCATGAATTAGACCATTGTGCTACTACAGAATATATAAGTATGACGGAAAATCAGCAAGAAGAATATATAAACAATGTAATAAATGCTAATGGAATGACAAATAAACAAGATATTGATATTTTTAAAAGAATGATGAAAGAGGCTCATCAAGTAAGTGGTGGGGAGCACCCAATTGTAGGAGTAAAAGATGCAAAAGTTAATGAATTGAAAGGACTTAATTTAAATCAATTAAATGAGGGGATTACTGTATATAAGCAAAAAAAATATGATGAAGTAATAGGAAAAAAATTTAAAACAGCCTATAAATCAGAAAAAAAAGTAGCAGAATTACTAGCAAAAACTATTGGGGAAGACAAAATGATTGAGTTGCATTTCAATAACGATTACGAGACAATGAAAGAGTTATTTAATAGAGAAACAGGAAAAGATTTAAACTATATAGTTCAAAAATTAAATAAAATAAAAGCAACTAATTTAATGTATACAGGCAGTTTGGGAGATATGGCATTTTCAAAAATGTTAAATTCATATTTAGAGGGTAAAGAAACAACTGAACAAGGTTTAACAGTACAATATGATGGGAAAAATCCGATAAGAAAATTATTTCAAAGAATATCTAATAGAAAAAAAGCTAGAAAACAGAATAACATATCAAAAGAAATAGATATAAGTAATGAAAGTAAAAATCAAGAACATGAGCAAATAGAAACACCACATCAAAAATTTGTAAGTGAAATATCAAAAAATGGAAGAGTTAATACAACTCAAAGAGATGTGCAAGAAATACAAGAACAAAATAAATTAAATAATTCAACAATACAAGGTACATTAGAAAAATAGTAAAGTAAAAATAAAAATTAAACAATTTATTGCTAATTTATAAAAAATAATGAGTCACAAAAAACAAAATTCAAAAAATTGGTATAATTTAACTCTAAAAATCTCATACTAAGAAAAAAACAAAAAGGAAGATGTGTATGAGAAAAGAATATATTATTGCCATAATAGCAGCAATAACCATTGTTATTGGTATCATTATTGGACTATTTTTAGGAAACAGAAACGAAACTACTAATTTACAGCCAGAATCAGGTACAATTCTAGCAAATCAAAAAGAAAACGAAGAAAACGAAATTCAAAGTATACCTACTGTAATAATAGATGTAAAAACATCACCAAATACCTTATATGTTTTTCAAACCTATTACCAAGATTGTAAACATGTTACAGCCAAAACTATAGAAATTCCAAAAGAAGACGTCAATAAAACAGAAGAAGATTTACAAGAAAAATATAGAGACTGGGGAATTCAAAAATTTACACCTACTGAAGTAATATTTTATCAAGAAAAAGAAGGAATATGCGAAGAACATTATCTAGTAAAAGATGATAATGGCTATATTTCAATTTATACCCTTGATATTTTAGGACAAGCAACCTTAAAAGAAAAAACAGAAATAGTAACAAACTACCTACCAGAGGCAGATAAAACACGATTAAAAGAAGGAATTCAAGTAATTGGGCAAGAAAAACTAAATGCAACTTTAGAAGACTACGAATAATAAATTGATTGCAAATAAAATAATAAAAACAATATAAAATAGCAATATAAGAAATAATTAAACTATAATAAATATAAAAACATTATAAATAAGAAAGTGCATAAATTTTCCACTTCTAACAAATAATATGTGAAGAAAAACTATTATTTGAAGGAGTGGAAATTTTTTATGCAATATAGAAGTTTAAATCATAAAGGAGTTTCTTTAGATAAAGAACAGTTAGAACAATACTTAGAAAAATTGGCATCAGACCATATTTTGCAAAATAATAGTAGCAAAGACACCTATCCAATTCCAAAATTAAGAGAAAACTTTAATAAAATAGAAGAAGTATATCATTTATTAAATGAGCATATCAAACTAGGAATTCCTATTCACCCTGCAGGAGAGTGGTTGCTAGACAACTTCTATATTATAGAAGAAACAGTAAAAAACATCTTGCAAGAACTTCCGTTAAAAAAATATAAACAATTTCTAGGAATTAGTAATGGGGTAGATGCAGGATTTGCCAGAATATATGTACTTGCATACGAAATAGTGAACTATAGTGATAATCATATAGATTTCCACCAAGTAAGTAATTTGCTTGCAAGTTACCAAAAAAAGAAAACACTAAGTATGGACGAAATATGGAATATAGGCATTTTCATGCAAATTGCATTAGTCCAAAACATTAGAAATATATGCGAAAAAATTTATTTCAGCCAAATGCAAAAATACCGTGTAGAAAACATTTTAGAAAGATTAGTAGAAAAAAAGGAAGAATTAAAATACAAAAATTTATCCGAATATAAGGCAAAAGTAAAAGGATATGGCGAAATGAAATATCCTTTTATTGAATATTTATCATACCGTTTAAAAATGCAAGGAAGAGTATCAGCACCTTTCATTATGGCATTAGAAGAGCAAGTAAACAAAATGGGAACTAGCATCGAAGAAGTTATTAAAAAAGAGCATTTTGACATAGCACTAAAAAAAGTAAGCATGGCAAACTGCATTACAAGTATGAAAGAATTACTACGTATGGACTTCAAATCTATATTTGAACAAACAAACGGAGTAGAAGAAATTTTAAAACAAGACCCTGCGCAAGTATATTCAAAAATGGATTATAGGACAAAAGAGCAATATAGAAACACAATACAAGAAATATCCAAAAAAACAAAAATTGCAGAAATATATATTGCAAAAAAGGCACTTTCACTAGCAATAGAAGCAAATGAAAAAAACAGTAAACAATCACATATAGGATATTACCTAATAACAAATGAAGGAAAGCAAAAACTATATACAGTATTACAACAAAAACCAATAAAAATAATGAAAAATGAAACAAAAGTAAAAATATATATTACAACAATTTGGGCTCTTACCATTATTTTAGACATATTATGCATGATAAGTTTTTATAAACAAGTACAAGGCGTAATTTCTACAATTGTGTTAGGAATTTTAATTTTGTTACCACTTCAAGAAATTATAGTACAAATCATACAATACATCTTAGGAAAGTTGCAAAAGCCAAAAGCAATACCAAAACTAGACTTTTCACAGGGAGTGCCAAAAGAAAACGCAACCTTTGTAGTTATTCCAACTATTTTAAAAAGCAAAGAAAAAGTAGAAGAACTAATGAAAAAATTAGAGGTCTATTACTTAGCAAATCAAAGTGAAAACCTTTATTTTGCCTTGCTTGGCGACTGCAGTTCAGGACCAAACAAAGAAGAACCATTTGATAAAGAAGTAATTGAAGAAGGAAGAAAGCAAGTAGAAAGGTTAAATAAAAAATACCAAAGTCAAGCATCAACAAATATAGATATAAATATAAATACAAATACAAACACAAGCACAAGTACAAGCACAAACACAAATCTGCCAAAATTTCACTTCATTTATAGAAAACGTTACTGGAACGGACAAGAAGAAAGCTATCTAGGTTGGGAAAGAAAAAGAGGACTATTAAACCAATTCAATGAATATCTTTTAGGAAATGAAGAAAATCCATTTCTAGTAAATACTATCGAAGAAAGTACCAAAAGGGACAGATGTACCATTAGGGACGTTTCCAAAAGGTACATTTCTTACATTATTACTTTAGATGCAGATACAGAATTAGTGCTAAATAGTGGGCTAGAACTAATTGGTAGCATGGCACACATTTTAAATAAACCAGAATTAAATGAAAAAGGGGATTACGTAATAGGAGGACATGCTATTATGCAACCTCGTATTGGAATTACGTTAGAAGCAGCAAACAAAAATCTATTTACAAAAATATTTGCAGGAACTGGTGGAATAGATGCCTATAGTAGTGCTGTTTTTGACGTGTATCAAGATAATTTTGGAGAAGGCATTTTTACAGGAAAGGGAATTTACGATTTAGAGGTATTTTCCAAAGTATTAAAAAAAGAAATTCCAGAAAATATGGTGTTAAGCCATGATTTACTAGAGGGAAGTTATTTAAGGTGTGGACTTGTTTCTGATATTGTATTAATGGACGGCTATCCAAGTAGTTATGCTAGTTTTAAAACAAGATTGCAAAGATGGATTCGTGGTGATTTTCAAATTGTGCAATGGACGCAAAATAAAATTATAACACAAAAAGAAATAAAAAAGGAAAACCCATTAAATACGCTTTCTCGCTATAAAATTACAGATAACCTTATTCGTGCGCTAACCCCAATTATGACTTTGCTTAGTTTTTTATACATTTTTGTATTTCATTTTTTCCTTCCAATAAAAACAGCAGGTACTTTACTATTGCTTACCATTTCTTTATTAATGCCTACTTTATTAGACTGGATAAATAGAATTATATATAGAAAAGAAGGCCAAAGTTATCAAAAAACATTTTATGAGCGCATTCCGTCGTGGGTAGCAAGCATGGAAAGAGGAATTTTAACCATTATGGCTCTTCCAGATAAAGCAATTTATTCCTTAAAATCTATCTGTAAAACAATTTACAGACTTACTGTTAGTAAGAAACATCTTTTAGAATGGACAACAGCAGAAGAAGCGGAAAAATTAGCCAAAACCGATTTAGTTTCCTATTACAAGAATATGTTTTCTAACGTGATATTTGGTTTTTTAGGAATTTTATATAGTCTAGTATTTCCAAGCAAAATGATTAGTTTCTTTGTACTTTTACTTTCTATTTTGTGGCTAATTAGCCCAACTCTTTATTGGTATATTAGCAAAAAGCAAATAGAGGAAAAGCAAGAAATTAGCAAAAAAGATAAAGAATATTTGTTAGAAATAGGTAAAAAAACATGGCAATATTTTAAAGATTCAATGACAGAAGAAAATCATTATCTGCCACCAGACAACTATCAAGAAGGTAGAAAGCAAGCATTTGTAAATCGCACTTCTTCTACAAATATTGGACTTGCTTTATTAAGCATTATTTCAAGTTATGATTTAGGTTATGAAAATTTAGAAGACACCTTAAAAAGACTAAACAAAATAGTTACAACTATTGACTTACTTCCAAAGTGGCATGGACATTTATATAATTGGTATAACACTAAAACCCTAGAACCATTGCAACCACGTTATATTTCTACAGTAGATAGCGGAAATTTTGTAGGCTATGTGTATGTACTAAAAGCCTTCTATGAAGAAATAAAAGAGCAATTAGAAAATGGAACAATTCAAATAGAAAAAGCACAAGAAGTAAAAAAACAGGAATTACTAGAACTAATTCCTGCTTGGGTAGGAAAGCCAATTAAAGAAATTCCAATGGCAAATGCAGATTTTACAAAATTATATGATGAAGAAAAAGAACTTTTCTCCATTGGTTTTAATATAGAAGAAAATAAATTAACCGATTCTTACTACGATTTACTAGCATCAGAGGCAAGGCAAGCAAGTATAGTAGCAATTAGCAAAAAGGACGTTCCTGTAAAGCATTGGCACCATTTAAGTAGAACCCTAACACAAATGAATGGCTATAATGGGCTTATATCTTGGTCAGGAACAGCATTTGAATATTTAATGCCAAATATCACTATGAAAAGTGAAAAAGCAAGTTTGCTTGACGAATCTTGTGAATTTATGCTTATGCTTCAAAAAGAATATGCCAAAAAACTTGAAATTCCTTGGGGCTTCTCGGAAACAGCATTTAACCTAAAAGATTTGAACCAAAATTACCAATACAAAGCAATTGGAATTCCATGGCTTGGTTTAAAAAGAGGGCTAGAAGAAGACATGGTAGTTGCAAGTTATGCATCTATTATGGCATTAACTAGAATGCCAAAAGAAGTTTTAAAAAACATAAAAGAATTAGATGCACTTGGAATGAACCAAAAGTATGGCTTTTATGAATCTATTGATTATACGCCAATTCGTATGCCAAAAGGCGAAAAAAAAGCAATTGTAAAAACTTATATGGCACACCACCAAGCACTTATTTTATTATCAATCAACAACTTTTTTAGTGACAATATTTTGCAAAAAAGATTTTCTAGCAACCCAGAGGTAGAAGCAACGCAAATTTTATTACAAGAAACAATGCCAGAAAAAAGAATTATTACAAAAGAAGAAAAACTAAAACCAGTAAAAATCACATATCAAGATTACGAAAATTATGCACAAAGAATCTACACCAAAGAAAAGAGTAAATTACCTGCATTTAACGTATTAGCAAGTGACAATTATACAATTGTAATGGACCAAAGAGGAAGAGGATATAGCAAATACAAAAATTACTTGGTAAATCGCTATTTTTCTACTTCACAAGAAGAACAAGGAATATTCTTTTACTTCAAAAACATTAAAAATAAGCGTATTTGGACAGCAGGTACAATGCCATATTTAACCAAACCAGATAAACAAGAAGTAGTGTTTTCAGAAGATGCCACAAAAATTAAAAGAGTTGATGGTTCAATAGAAACACAAATGAAAGTTACAATCAGCCCAGAAAAAAGAGTAGAAATACGAAAAATAGAATTAAAAAATCATGGCTTAGAAGACGAGACTATTGAAATAACATCAAGCATAGAGCCAGCATTAACAACATTAGAAGCAGACCGTAGCCACCCTGCTTTCCAAAACTTATTTTTAACATTAGAATATGACGAAGAAAATAATATATTTGTGTTCAAAAGAAAAGATAGAGAAGACGGCAAAAAAGGACTTTATTTAGCAGTTTCTTTCTATACAGAAGATGCAACCATTGGGGAATTAGAATATGAAATAGACAAAGAAAAATTCCAAGGAAGAGGAAATTTAGGCTTACCTGTTATGGTAGAAAATTCAAAGCCTTTTTCAAAGAAAATACAAGGAACAGTTGACCCAATGCTTGCACTAAAAAGAACAATTCTACTTAAGCCAGAGCAAAAAGCTTCCTTTAGCCTTTTATTAAGCGTATCAGAAGAAAAAGAAGAAGCAGTTCAAAATGTAAAAGAATATCAAAATGAAGAAAAAATAAAACAAGCCTTTGCATTAAGCATTGCTAAAGTAGATACAGAGGCAAGGTATTTAAGGCTAAATGCAAAGCAAATAGAAGCATATCAAAAGTTACTTGGATACCTTCTATTTACAAACCCAATAAGAGGCAAATACAGAAACAACTTAGAAGATAAAAAATATCCACAAAGTGATTTATGGCAGTATGGTATTTCAGGAGATTATCCAATTCTATTAGTAAAAATTACGCAAAGCAATGAAGCCAAAATTTTAGAAGATGTGCTAAAAGCCTTCGAATTCTTTAGACTAAAAAATATTGCTATAGACTTAGTTATTTTAAATGAAGAGCCAAATAGTTATGAAAAATACACTAAAGAAAGCATTTTAAATAGCATTTTAAATGTAAATTTAGGGTATTTACAAAATGCAGCAGGAGGAGGCATATTTATTTTAGACAAAGAAGATAGCAGTAGTGCCATTGAATTTTATGCCAAGTTTGTTTTAGATACAAAAAAAGGGCCACTTATTAGACAACTAAAAGACTTAGAAGAAGAGTATTTAGAAGAAGAAACACAAATAGGAGAAAAAGTAGCAATTTTACCTACTATGCCTTACGAAGAAAGACAAGGAAAACCAGTTCTTCCAAAAGATACACTTCACTATGAAAACGAATATGGAGGTTTTTCTGCAGATGGCAAAGAATATCATTTAGCAATAAATAAAGAAAATCGTTTGCCAACTGTATGGAGCCATATAATGGCAAATGAAACATTTGGAACGCTAGTAACAGATAGCATGGGAGGCTTCACTTGGAGCAAAAATAGTAGATTAAATAGAATCTCAAGTTGGTCTAATAACCAAGTATTAGATATCCCTTCAGAAGTATTTTACTTGCAAGATGCAGAAACATTAAAAACGTGGTCGTTAGGCTTAAATCCAATGCCAGATAGCAAAGATTACCATGTTACCTATGGCTTTGGCTATAGCATATATGAACATGAAAGCGAACAAATAAAGCAAAAAGTAACTATATTTGTGCCAAGAAAAGAAGAAGCAAAAATTTCTCTATTAGAATTAAAAAATTTAGAACCGAGAAGGAAAAAAATAAATCTAATTTATTATATTAAGCCAGTTTTAGGAGAAGATGAAGAAAAAACAAAAGAAAATATGAAACTTAAATTTTATGAAAATGCCAATATGATATGCGTAGAAAATAAAACAAATGTAGATTTTGATGAAAAAATATATGTAACAAGTAGCCAAAAAATTATTTCATATACAGGAAGCAGAGAATTTTTCTTTGGAAAGGGAAATTTAAGTAGTCCAGAAGGAATAAAAAAAGTACAACTAAATAAAGAAGATTCACTTGGAAAAGAGGCAATTATTGCTTTGGAAATGCAAATAGAACTAGAAGCGTATGAATCAAAGGAAATTTCCTTTGTAATAGGGGCACAAAAAAATTTATTAGATTGTCAAGATAAAGCCTACCAATATAGCAAAATTGCAAATATACAAACAGAATTAGAAGAGGTAAAAAAATATTGGCAAGACCTTTTAGGAAAAGTACAAGTTGAAACGCCAATGAAATCTTTTGATATTTTAATGAACGGGTGGCTTATTTACCAAACAATTGCAAGTAGGCTATATGCAAGGTCAGCATTTTACCAATCAGGAGGAGCCTATGGCTTTAGAGACCAATTGCAAGACACCATTTGTGTAAAATATTTTGATAGTTCGATTATGAAAAATCAAATTATTAAGCATAGTGAGCATCAATTTATAGAAGGAGATGTTGAGCACTGGTGGCATGAAGAAACCTCAAGAGGTATTAGAACTCGCTTTTCAGACGATTTATTATGGCTAGTTTATTTAGTTGAAGACTATATAAATTTTACAAATGATACCTCTATTTTAGATGTCGAAACCAGTTTCTTACAAGGAGCAACTTTAGAAAACGGAGTAGATGAAAACTATGATGTATATGAAACTTCAAAAGAAAAAGCCAGCATTTTTGAACATTGTGAAAGGGCACTTGAAAAATCGTTTGTATTTGGAGAAAATAACCTTCCTAAAATTGGTTCTGGAGACTGGAACGACGGTTTTAGCAAAGTAGGAAATAAAGGAAAAGGCGAAAGCGTGTGGCTTGGTTTCTTCCTATATGATATTCTAAAAAAATGGATTCCTATTTGTGAGGAAAAAGTTAAAAAGCTAAAAGTGCAAGAGAGTAGAAATAATAATGAAGCAATAAAAGTGCAAGAAGATGAAAAAGATAATGAAGCAATAAAAATGCAAGAAAACGAAAAAGATAATGAAACAATAAAAATACAGGAAGATGAAAAAGATAATGAAGCAATAAAAGTGCAAGAAAATGAAAAAGATAATGAAGCAATGAAAATGCAAGAAGATGAAAAAGATAATGAAGCAATGAAAATGCAAGAAGATGAAAAAGATAATGAAGCGATGAAAATGCAAGAAGATGAAAAAGATAATGAAGCAATAAAAATGCAAGAAGATGAAAAGAATAATGAAACAATAAAAATGCAAGAAAATGAAAATAAAAATGTAACTGAAAAAATTAAAGATTTGCAAAGCAAAATAGCAAAATATAAAGAAATCATGCAAACCTTAAAAAAAGCACTTAACACTAGCGCATGGGACGGAAGATGGTATAAAAGAGCCTTCATGGATACAGGGGAGCAATTAGGAACAATTCAAAACGAAGAATGCAAAATAGATGGAATTGCACAAAGTTGGGCTACTATTTCAGGAGCAGGAGATAATGACAAAAAATATATTTCAATAGAAAGTTTAGAAAATCATTTGGTAGATAAAGAAAATGGAATAATTAAATTGCTAGATCCACCATTTGAAAAAAGTAATTTAGACCCAGGTTATATAAAAGCGTATTTGCCAGGAACAAGAGAAAATGGAGGACAGTACACACATGCTGCCATTTGGGCTATTATGGCAGAAGCCATACTTGGTTTTGGAGATAAGGCGCTAGAATATTTCCGAATGATAAACCCGATTGAACATTCAAGAACAAAAGAAGCGGCCTTAAAATATAAAGTAGAACCTTATGTAGTAGCAGCAGACATTTATGGACAAGGTAATTTAGCAGGAAGAGGTGGCTGGACTTGGTATACAGGATCTTCATCTTGGTTGTATGAAGCTGGACTCCATTATATTTTAGGACTTACAATTGAAAAGGGATATCTATCACTTAATCCATGCATTCCTTCAATATGGAAAGAATATAAAATTCATTACAAATACAAAAATACAATTTATAATATAGAAGTAAAAAATCCAAATGCAAAAAATACAGGAGTAGAAACAATGATTGCAAATGGAGAAGTAATAGAAGAAAAGAAAGTTCATTTAGAAGATAATGGAAAGATAAATACAATAGAAATATATTTGTAAAGTTCGCAATATAAACTATAATTATTGTTAGTATAAACTTTTTGTAGGAATTATAAAAAAGGAAAAATATTGAAATATATAGGCTTTCAATATGATTTGAT
>CANQFS010000043.1 GCA_947599825.1 uncultured Clostridia bacterium | reverse complement strand
AAGTAAGCAATCGGTAAGCAAATAGTGTTGACAGATGTATTAGAATTTTATATAATTGAGATACCAAAAGCAAGGGAAATACTAAAAAAAGACCCAAATAATAAATTGGCACAATGGGTAATGTTTTTAGATAACCCCAATGAAAGTGAGGTATCAAAAATAATGAATGAGAACGAAGAAATAAAAGAAGCAATGAGTGAATTAGAAAAAATAAGTAAAGATAAAGAATTAAAGAGAGTAGCAGAGTTAAGAGAAAAAGCAATAAGAGATGAGAAGAGCGGGCTAAGGTATGCAAGAGAAGATGGCTTGAAGGAAGGTCTAGAAAAACGGACTAGAACAACGGAAAAAAGGAACGGAATGAAAGAACGGAATAAAAGAAACAGAAATAAAAATAGCAAAAAAATTAAAACAAGAAAATATGTCTATTGAAAAAATATTAGAAATAACAGGATTAACAAAAGAAGAGGTAGAAAAATTATAATATATATTTTAAAATATTTTTTTATAATATAAAAATAAAACATAAAATATTTTACGAAAATCATAACCACCCGTTTTACGGGTGGTTATGATTTTAAAATGCCTCAAAATAACAACATAAAAAAATCTATTTTTTCGACAAAAAAATACAAAAAACTATTGAAAACATAGCAAAGATATAGTAAAGTAAATGTAGTAACGTAAGCATATTGCAACATGCAAAAAGAATATATTTATAGCAATATGAAAAATAGAAAATAAAAGTGGGAGGTATTATGAAAAACACACGTATCAAATCTTTAATATTGCTTTTAGCAATACTTTTTTTATTACCAACAATAGTTATGGCAAGCGAAAAAATAACATTAAAAACAGACAAAGAATATTTAGAAATAGGAGAAGAATTCATTGTAACAGCTAACTTACCTACAGACAACAAACTATATGCGCTAACAGCTACCTTAAGTTATGATGAAAATGTTTTTGAAGCAATAGATGATGACAACTTCACTTTAGCAGATACAGACAAAGAGGTAATTTATAATGCCAAAAACAAAAAATTTGGCTTAATAAACAAATCTGGCGAAATTCCAGAGGAATTATTAAGCGTTCGTTTAAAAGTAAAAAAAGGTGCAAATGTTGGCAGAACAACCATTTCTTTAACAAACGTTTCGGCATCAGATGGAAGAAGCAAATTTTCTTATGATGATGTATCAGTAGAAGTCATTGTAACTCGCGATGCAGAAGAAGGAGAAGTAGTACCAACTAACAAAAATGAAAATATAACAGCCAATGCACAAGAAAATACTACAATAAAAACATTTACCACAAGACCTATAATCATAGGCTTTTCTGTAGCACTTGCTTTATTTATAATAGTATGCATTATAGTAAATGTTTTAGGAATAAGAAACAGAAAACAAATTACAATAGCACTAATTGTTCTAAGTTGTGTTTGCGCAATAACTATTATTTCACTATGTATAGTAAATACACGCAAAAAAGACGTAAACAACGATGGCATTAAGAACTATGAAGATGCAAAAGACATTATAAAATATCTTATTGATATAGAAGGTACTAATACAAATGAAGAAGTAAAGCCAAGCATAAATGAAGAACAAAACAATTCAAGTGCAGGAGGAACTAATGCAGCACAAAATAGTGGAAACACAGGCTCATCTAGTTCAAACAACAGTAGCAGCAACAATAGTAGCAATACCAATGGTAACAGCGGCAACAATAATAGTAGCAGTAACAGTGGCAATAATAGCAACACCAATGGCAACACCAGCAGTAATAATAACAACAGTAGTAACAATAACAACAATAATAATAACAATAATAACGGAAGCAACACAAATCCAAATGAAAATAACAACCAAACCACAAAACCAGACGATAGTGAGCATAGTGGAAACCCAGACTACGACGTAGACAATGATGGAGATGTTGACATTGATGATGCAGGTGGAAGCGTGCAAGACACAACAGAAAACACAAAATATAAAGTAGAATTAAGCGAAGTAACAGAGGCAAATCAACACTACTTCTTAAAACAAGAAAAAATACCATTAAGTTTCAATGCTACAATTACACCTAACGAAACAATAGAAAAAGTAGTAATAAACGGGCAAACATACCCTGTATTAAACAATGCTTCATATTATAATGTTACATTAGAAGCACAAAATGAAGCAGGAGTAAAAGAATATAAAATAACAAAGGTAATTTTAAGCAATAAACGAGAAATAGATGTAAAATTAACCATAAAAAAAGAAGTTCTAAAAGATGAGCCTTATGTAGATATGTTTAGCATTAGCGACGAAAATGATGCTTTAAACTTCAAACTAGAAGATAAAGATAACGCCTTTATAAAAGGAAATATTTTAGTATATGATGACAAAGACAGCCTAGTAATTAACCAAAAAATAGAAAAAGAAAATCATATCCCATATCAATTTGAAGAAGACGTAACATATAACATTTTCATAGCAGGCGCTTATGACCTTGATACTAACGCACTAAACGATATTACAGGAGAACAAAACTATTATGAAAATCAAGAAATGTATGTTCACACCTTCAAAATAGCAAGCAACTATGAATTTAAAATTAGCAATGTAAGCATTACAGACGCAATAGAAAAAGGACAAAAACCAGTTATCACTTTTGATAGCACAAACAATAAAGACATAAAAATAGACTATATTGTTATAAATAATGAAGAATATGACATAAGCCAGAAAAACTCAAATCATTATGAAGTTATTCTAGAAAAAATAGATACTTCTAACTTTGGAAAATACCATATTGATATACAAGAAATTGTATTAGATAACTTTAAAGACTTCAAAAAAGATAAAGACTACAGCATAAATCAATTAACATACAATGTATTAAAAAATGCGCCAACAATTGAAAATATTGCAATAACAGAAAACAAAGAAGCAAAAAATGTATCAGTTTCTTATAAATTTAATGATGCAGATGACACATTAGAAAATCTAACAGCAGTTTTAGCAGACTCTACAGATAAAATTATAGACACAAAAGAAATTGAAGAACCTAAAAATAATCCTACTATAACATTATCTTATGGAGATAGTGTAGATGGAAGATATAAAGTAAAATTCCTTGCAGACTGCAATTTAGGTACAGATAGGCACATTTATACAGATAAAAATATAGGAGAAGAAGAAATATTAACTCAAACCGATATTTATATTGTAAATGCTACAGTTACAACAGTATACCCTGAGAAAAATCAACCAAAATATAAAGTAACTTATGAAGTATATGCATCTGATAGCGTAAAGAAAATACAAAATAACCTATTTTACAATGTAGTATCTGGAATAACTATAAATGGCTTAAACTATGATGCAGATAAAACAAATAAAGCCTTTACATCTGCTATAAGTTTCACAGTACCAAGCGAATCTGGTGTTGTAGAATTAGAAGCAACTAGAGTACAACTACAATTTGAAGACTACAATCGTAATATACATCAATTCTTCTCTGTAGCGCCACATATAACAAAAATTGATGTTTTAAAAGACAAACCAACAATTGAAAATCTTTCTGTTGAAAGTGAAGACTATGCAAAAAAACAAGTAACCTTTAAATTTGATGTTGTAGATGATAAAGGTGGATTTGAAAGCGGAACCATTGAACTAAACAATCAAGTTCAAACAATTCAAAGAGGAACAAACACAATTACATTTAGCAATATTCCAAAAGATACAGCACTAGAACTAAAATTCTATGGAGACTACGACTTAGACACCAATACATTACCAGAAGAAGAAGTAAAAAATAAATATACACACGAGCCTATTTATAATACTTCTTATGGACTTTATGATAAAACAGAATATGACAAAATCGAGTTAAATAACATAAGTGCTAATAGCAACAATAAAGACACATATTTTGAAAAAAATGAAAATATCAAAATAAACTTTAATATAGAAGGGCTAAAATCTGAATTAAATCTTACTGTAAGTAAAATAGTAGTAGAAAATCAAGAATATGCAGTAGAAAATACAGAAGAAGGCTCATATGCCATAATTAGCGCCTATAATACAGCAGGAGAAAAAGAAATAAAAATAGAAGAAATCATTTTAAATAATGGTAAAAAAGTTACTCTAAAAACCCCTGCTATAGTAAAAATAGAAGTATTAAAAGATGCTATTACTATGGAAGATTTTATCTACAATATTGATAGCGAAAATATAGACATGGAATTTACACTAAAAGATTTGGATAAATCTGTGCAAGGTAATTTAGCAGATAAAATAAAAGTACAAGTGCTTAATGAAGATGAAGAAGAAATTCAAAACTTCCCATATAGCAATAAAATACAACTTAAGAAACAAGAAGGAGTTCTAAGATACTATATTAAAGTTTTAGCAAATTACGACCGCGACAATAGCAAAGACAATGGCAAAAACAATTATGAAAATCAAACAATTTTAGATGAAGTAATTTCTATAGATAAAAACAATATTGAATTAAGAAACATCACAGATATTACATTATACAAAGAACAAAATGGTAATACACAAGCAGTAGAAGAAGTAAATGTAAGTAACTTAAGTAACAACAAATCATCATACTTTGTAAAAATTTCTATGGCAGAATTACCTACAGTTCATGGAAAAATAAAAGAAGTATTACAAGAACAAGGAAGGCTAATCTTAATTTTAGATTATAAATATACTACAAATGAAGTTACAAAAGAAGTAAAAGATATTAGAATAGACTTTGGTGCAATAAAAAACGGAACTGCTAAAAACGAAGCACGTCCTCAAACATTAGCAGAATTAATTGCAAAAATAAAAGAAAATCCAGAAGGAAATTATGTGCTAGAAAGCGACTTAGACGCAGGAAATTATACAAATGATGAACTTTCTATTATTGATATTACCTTCAAAGGAACATTAAATGGTAATGGATATGCAATTAAGAACCTAAAGAAACCATTATTTAAAGAAATAAATGGTGGAACAGTAGAAAACTTGAAACTAGAAAATATTATATTGCCATCAAGTAATGCTAGAGGTGCTTTAGCAAATAGTAGCAATAAGGCAACAATTAAGAATATTTTAATTACTGGTTATACGAAAAAATCTAGTGAAGCCCAAACAGGTGCATTGATAGGAGATGCAAAAAATTCTACTACAATTGAAAATTGTAAAGTTTCTAGTTTAGATTTAAGTATCGCTTGGGCTAATCAACAAGTAGGTGGTTTAGTAGGATACCTTGAAAATTCAACCGTAAAAAATAGTTATGCATCAGGAAAAATAGATGGTGGTTATAACTTTAAAGGAGGTCTTGTTGGAAACATAGGAGGAACATCTACTATTGAGAATTGTATAGCAAAAGTAAATTTAACTGGAAATGGTGGAGCAACCTATGGCTTAGCAGGTTCTTATACAGGAAGCATTATAGTTAAAAATTGTGTAAGTTTAAGTACAGGTCACAGCGGTGAAATGGCAAGTAGATTAAATAATAAATCTGAAAACAACTACAATTTAGCAAATGGAGAAAGCACAGTAAATAGTATTACAAACATTACGCAAGAACAAATAAACATAGAACTATTTAAAGATAAAGCACATTTTGACGAAAATATTTGGAACTTAAAAGATATATCTTATGACACAACACCTACATTCAATATAGAAAAAGTTAGCAAAATTAATAAAGAGCAAGTAGGCACAAAATACGACGAAAGCAAAGAAACTTTATACAATAATTTAATGTTGCTAATGCCATTCTATGATAGCAATAAAATAGTAAACACAGCAGAAAAAATAAAAGAAAGTGATATTCTAGCAACACAAGAAATTGCTCACATTGTGCCAGTAGATGAAACTGGAAATATAGTAACTTATTTAACAAGTGAAAATCCACAAAAAATTAAAAAGATAAAAGTAGTATTTAAAAACAATGAAAAAGCAGAATATGACGTTCGCTATGACAACACTTATGACATGGTAGCAAGTTACAGAATAAGTAGTTTAAAAATAGACTATACCTTTAATCACTATGTAATAGATAGCAATTCACAACTTGTAAATAATTTAACCAATTACTTAGCAGGTCTAAACTATGAAGACAATTTAGATAAATTAACACCTACAGCAGATAGCAGAATTTATCGTGACTACTATAATGATGTAACAAAATATGACTTAAAAGAATTCGTATTAAAGTATTTATCAAATAGCAATTATACAAATACAACAAATAACGAAACAATTGATGATTACTTAGAAAAAGAAATTAAGAAAGACCAAAAATTAGAAAGATTACTATATGTATATAATTACTTTAAACGTTTCTATAGTGTAGATATTGATGGAATTATGCTAAATGATTTAATGCTATTTAACTCACAAGGCTTTAACGCAAGCATGAATCCACAAAATATTGCAGAAATATACTTATCAAATGATAATAACTTCACTTTAAGTAGAACTAACGATGCTTATAAAGATACACTTGCAAAATATACCGGACTTGATACAATTCCAGATTTACTTGCATATTTTGTAACAACATTAAGCAATTTAGAGCCAGCAAAATGGTATGCAGATGAATTCCAAGGATATTTATTAGAAATAAATGTACCAGATAGAGAAGACATAATGTACACTTTATGGGATCATATACAATATAAAGACACCAATAATCGTGCAGTATGGCATAACTACGCATTACCAATATTAACATTACCAAAAAATGCAGCATATATTATTTCTACACCAACCCAATTCTTAATTGGTGCACAAAGAGTTTATACAAAAGACCCAGATAGTACAGCAGGACAAAAAGAACTTCAAGAGTATGTAAATAAATATGCTCCTAGAATGCAAGACTACTACAAAACAGCAGCAGGAATATTAAATGAAGCAAAATACTTTAATGAAATTCATACTATTCAAATAGATAAAAGATTTACTTATGATTTAAATGGAAATCTAGTATTTCAAAGTCCATATCAAACACAAGAGCCATTCCACAAGAACTTCAACGAAGTATTTGGACAGTGGGCACATCAAGACGGAAACGCTGCTACTGCTAATGGAACCGTTATATTTTGGAGAGCAGAAGGAGCATTGCAAGGAGAATGGACCTATGATACTTGGTCACATGAAACAGCGCACAACATAGATTCAAGACTATTCCTAAAAAATAATGGAAGAAGATTTGATGCAGGTGGAGAAGATTATGCAGACAATAACTTAAGCCAAAGATTCTATGAAAGTGATATTACAATGAATATTTCAGAGCGTTATGAAAAAGGAACACTAATTGGTTCAAACTTAGTACCAGAAAGAATTGACACCCAAGAAGAAATACATGACTTCTATCAAAAAGTATTTGACACCATCTATATTATGGATTATTTGGAAGGTGAAGCATTCTTAAAATTAAGCGCAGAAGAGCAATCAAAACTTGTTGTGCAAGTATCTTATCCAAATGAATCAAAAGAACTAGCACCAGATAAATGGTATCAAAAACGTAACCATACTGTATATCAACTAATTTCTAAAGAAAAAGTTGCAGAAATGAACTTAAAAACAATAGAAGATTTATATAAAAATAAATTAGTAATGTTCCCTGGAGTTATTTATTCTACTTATACAGAAAATCGTTATGGTGGAGAAGGAATTTACAAAGTTCGTTGGTATCAACCACATAATGATGAGGGAAGACCAGATTCTTATAGTATTAAATGGCTTGCTTATGAAATGTTAGGATATGCTGGATATGATGAAGGTTATATTGAATACTTTAGTAATATCAATTCAGAGAAAAAGACATTTGAAACAAGTGATGGAAAGACACAAACCATAAATGATTATAAAACTGACTTAATGGCACTTAAGAAGATTACAGGTCAAGATTCATTTAAATATTACAAAATGATGAGATTTAATTACGTTAAAAATAATTTGAAGAATATTCAAGTTATAAATGTAAATGAATATTTTGACAAATTCTACAAGGTATTAAAAGAAGATGCAGCATATGTAAAGAAGGTTGAAGAAGAGGCTTTAGCAAAATATCCTACAGAAAGCGAAAGTGACGTTAAAAATCGTAATAATATGATTTCTAAAGCAAAAGCATTTGAAAAGAGCACAGCAGTAAGAAAAGAATTATACTATGCTTTGAAAAATGCAACAAACGACTTTATAGGAAAAGTGTATGATTCAAGCAAACCTCAAGATGTAAAAGAATTTACTATTCCAGAAGAGGCAAAAACAGTATCAACGCAAAATTTAAATGTTAATGTTACTACAACAACTACTACGGCTCCAACTACACAAAATGAAGAAAAGACAAATACAACGGAGACAACAACTACTGATACTAATGCTGATACCAATACTATGGATTCATCTAATACTACGACTTCATCTAATACTGCGACTTCATTTGAACAAAATGAAAGAGAAGAGGCTAACGAAACTGCAACAGAAAATGCAAATGAAACTGAACAAAAAAATAATAATGAAGTTACACCAAAAAACAATAATGAAGCGGTAGAAGAGACAAATGAAACTATTGTAGAAAATGAATAGAAAAATTGAGAAAAAATACTGCAAAAAAATGAAGCAAATGAATAAGCATCAAACGAGGATAATTAACCAAATACAAATGATACGTGAAATAAAGGTGGTCGCAAATTGCGACCACTTTTTAAATATGTGAACAATTATATATTTGAAATTAGAAAAAAACACAATCTTTAAGGTCACAATTTGTGACCTTAGAATTTTACTAATAATAATTATATTGATATGCAAAATAACGAATATCTAGAAAAATTAATAAGTTTTCTTGAAATTAACATAAGAATATGATAATATAATAGTGCTATATTATGAAATAGTGAATATAAAAATAGAATAAGATACTAATTTAAATTTTTAAATGTAGTAACTTTGAAAATAATCTATAAAAAAGTAGGAGAAGAAAATGAAAAAAGAACAAATTAAAGAGTTTTCACAAAAAAATGAAAGAAAAATAAGAACTATTATAGAAATAGTGGAGATTGGAGCAGTGTTACTTTTGACAATTGCCTATATTAAAAAAGTAAAAGATAACAAAATACAAGAAAAGATAATAAATTTGCAAAAAGAGGAAATTATTGGTTTGAAAGAAAAATGTAAAAATCAATATAGCAATATGAGTAAGTTTATGTCTAAAGCACTTAAAGAAGGAAGTTCAGAAGCAGGAAGACAAATGGCATATAGAAAACAAGCGCTTGCTCAGTAAGAATTCAATTTTTACTTTATATTTTATAATATCTTATTGTTTCAATTAAATCTAATAAAGGAATATATCTACAATCATAGAAAGGTTCAAAGAGAGATTTTGTCTTAAATAAAATAGAAGTAATAAACTTGAAATCACAAAATGTGATTTCAAGTTTAACAAAGAGTAACAAATTCTTTTCTTTCAATTTAACTTTAAATGAGTTAAATAATATGTGGTTCCAAAATGGAACCACAAGAAAAGAAATGAGTTAATTTTTTAAGGTGTCAATTTGTCACCTTAAAAAAATCTCAAATGGAACAAATAATACATAATAAAACGAATGGAGTGAGAAAAATAGATAGTAGAAATGTAAAACTTGCACATAATCTTATACACAATTCTATTTTTTTAAATAAAAATGATAATATATTAGTAGAAGTAATTGGAGAAGATGGAATAGAACTTGCAAATGAAATTATAAAGCAAGCAAAAGAAATAAATGCAAAGCCACACCTAAATATAATCAATTATCAAAACTTAAAAGATTTTTTAATAAATGCAACTAATGAAGAAATAATAGAATATGGAAAAAAAGATTATGAAACAATGAAAAAAATGCAGGCATATATAGGAATAAGTGCACCAACGTCTGATAGAAGCCTAGAAGGAGTTCCTCAAGAAAAATTAGAAATCTATAACAAATACTATACAGCCTTAGTACATTTAGAACAAAGAGTCAAATATACAAAATGGTGTATTTTAAGATATCCAAATGAATATTTTGCTAAAAAAAGCAATATGACACTAGATGAATTTAAAAATTTCTATTACAATGTTTGCAATGTTGATTATAATAAAATGAAAAATGCAATTGAGCCACTAAAAAAATTAATGTGCAAAACTGACAAAGTGCATATTATAGCACCTGAAACAGATTTAACATTTAGTATAAAAGGAATTCCTGCTGAAAAATATTATGGTACATTTAATATACCAGATGGGGAAGTTGCGACATGTCCAGTGAAAAATAGTGTCAATGGTTACATTACCTATAATACGAAAACGAAGTATAATGACATCATATTCGAAAATATAAGATTTGATTTTGTCAATGGAAAAATTGTAAAAGCAACTGCTAAAGAAAACAATAAAGAACTAAATGAAATTCTTGATACAGATGAAGGTGCTAGATATATTGGAGAATTTGCATTTGGACTAAATCCATATATCAATAATACGATATGTGATACATTATTTGATGAAAAAATAAATGGAAGTTTTCATTTAACTCCAGGAATGGCATTAGAAGAAAGTGATAATGGAAATAGATCAGCAATTCACTGGGATATAGTTAAAATTCTAAGAAAAGAATTTGGCGGTGGAGAAATTTATTTTGATGATACATTAATAATGAAAGACGGAAAGTTTACATTAGAAGAATTAAAAAATTTAAATGCTGAAAATTTGAAATAACTATAAAAATACTACATAGAAAAAATGAGTAATTTTGATTGAAATAAAAATAAATCTATGTTAATATATATTTATAAAATTTTATAATCTCCAAATTAATATCAAGAGGAGTTTTAATAGATGTAACTATTAATAAAGCATTATAAGACAAATGTCGAAAAGAAAGGAGAAAAAATGAATTTTAACGAAGAAATAGATAAAGAATTAAAATCAGCTGGCATAAGTGGTGGAAAAATTATTAAAATTCCGAAAGCAGATAGAGGAACACCTGAAGATTATGCAAAACTGGAAGCAAAAATACAATTAAAAACTATGGAAAATGATATAATGCTAAGTAAAAGTATGGAGTATGCAAAAAAATCTATTTTAATTTAAGAACATAAGAGGTTGCTTTATTTGCAACCTCTTAAATTTTACAATTCAATCTTCTGCTGATATATCTCAAGCCACATATTCACTTGACAAAGGTAAGCCATAAGTTGTGAAACTATCATTAACTGACCAAACCAAGGTCTTGTAAAGGCTTTGCCATCTGTCTCTAAAATTTCTAAAATATACTCTCTATTAAGCAAGTCATTAATAGGAGCGTTCTTACATAATATTAGAAAAGTAAGCAGTTAGTATAAACTTTTTGTAGGAATTATAAAAAAGGAAAAATATTGAAATATATAGGCTTTCAATATGATTTGATAA
>CANQFS010000042.1 GCA_947599825.1 uncultured Clostridia bacterium | reverse complement strand
AACACAGAAGTCAAGCCTTTAGGTGCCGAAGATATTTGCGAGTTACCTTGCCGAGAAAATAGGTTGTCGCCAGTTTTATATATTCCCTTTTAGCTCAGTTGGTAGAGCGCTCGGCTGTAAAGCAAATCGAAAGATTTACTCTCAAGATTAAAGTTAGCAGCTCTGTAAGGAAACTTATAGATGAAAAAGGTGGCTAAGTCGGTGAAACTCGTAAGTAATGAAAATTACACGACAATACCGAGCAAGGCGAAAGCTATGTGTAGAGACTTTACACCACCTACCTAAGTCAAAAGATATGGTAAAGAGAAAGTCCAGACTACAAATTATGAAATATCATAATGTTAATGAAAATTAATGTAGTGCAGTAACCGATAGGTCGTTGGTTCGAGTCCAACAAGGGGAGCCATTGAAAGTCCAGTAAAACTGGGCTTTTTAATTTGCAATTTTGAAAAGTCTTAAAAAAGTCTTAAGTTTAATTATATTTTGAAAATATGGAAAAAGATATAATTAAACTTAAATAACAATTCTAAGCATATACTTTTTCAGCATAATTTTTCATTGCATTTTTCTTTTGAGTTTCAGTAGTTTGTAAGTAACCTTGTGTAGTGGTTATATTTTCTTGCCCTGCAATATCTCTTGTAGTTTCAATGTCTGTGACTTGTATTAGTTTGCTACAAAATCCGTGTCGTAAAGTATAACAACCACGTGGAGTAATATTTAATTCATTAGCAAGTTTATGGAATAAATCTCTTAAGGATTCTTGAGTATAACGACCACCTTTAGCATTTCTAAATAAAGGCTCATCATCACTAATTGAATAACCTTTAGAAACAAGAAAGTCTTTTTGCCTATCAAAATGAGATTTAAGACTATAAATAGGAATTTTACGTACTCCGCATTCTGTTTTTGTATTTTTTACTACTTTTTCTCTACCTATTTTATGTCCAGAAGAATCATAAACATCACGAATAATGCACGCTCTTTCAATACTTAAATTCGGTTCATTTTCAAACTCTTTAATATCTCCGTACATTTAATCCGCCTACTTCTTCAGGTCTCAATCCGATGTCATACATCACTTTAATAGGAAGATATTTAATACTAAAATCATCAGAACTAAAGTAATTCGACAATATTGCATTTTCGCTTTCACTATAAATAACCTTTTTCTTTTTTCGGCATTTAGGTTTGTCTACTTTACTAAAATCTAACTTTGGCATATAACCTTCAGTGTGAGCATAACTTAAGAAAGTACTTAATAAGCAAACAACCTCTTTTATGTACTTAGGGTCATCATTATTTTCAAGCATATTATTTACAACTTGTTGAATGTCAGATATTTTTAAGGTTTTTATCTGCTTTTTTCCAATGATAGGTAAAAATTTACGAGATAATCTAGTATACCAACCTGTGGTGTCAGATTCTTCAGAATCGAATTTAGGTTTTTTAATCTCATATAACCACTTAGTAAACCAACTTTCTAATGTATATAGTTTAGTTTGTTTTTTGCTTTTTTCATTATTTTTTAATTTTTTTGAATAGTTTTGTTCTAATTTTTTTCTTGCCGCTTCTTCGGTTTTTCCTGTTCCACTTACTTGTTTTCTAGTACCATCAGGCATATCTCGATATGCTCTACATCTTATTGTACCACTTTCTGTTTTTGTGTAAGTATAACCTTTATTTTTCCCACTTTTTCGTGCCATACGATATAACCTCCTTAATAAATTTGGGAAAATATAAAGTAATTATTTTGTAAATTAGTTTAACATCTTTTCTAATTTAAGTCAATTACTGTATATTTTCGTAATGATAAAGTTTAATCAACTCAAATCAAAGTCTAAGTCTAAATCAAAGTCTAAATCAAAGTCAAAGTCTAAGTCTAAATCAAAATCTAAATCTAAATCTAATCATTTCCTAATGAAAAAAACCTAATTCATCATAAAGTTTTAGTTTTAAGTCTTCGTGTTCTCCGTCATAGATTGAAAAATCTCTACATACTTCTTTTGTTGTAAAATTAAGCAAAAATGGAATGTCAATATCTTCGTCAAATGTTAAAGGGCTAATACCAATTCCTCTTAATAATTTGATATGTTTTTCAAAAGTGTCGTCAGAATAGTTATATTCTGCTTTGGCTCTTGTGAACCCTTTTTTATTTATGTCTGTTACTAATTGACACAACTTTTCCGCTTCTTTTTCAGTCAATCTTCTATCACTTTGAATTGCAAGTATTGCATAATCTAAACGATAAAAAGGTTCTGTATAAAATATAGGCTCTACATATCTTCTAAAACATTCATCAGAGATTTCTTCATTGTAGTAATTATCTAGTGTCTTATCAACCTTTAAAGTATGATTTGTATTGTAATACAAACGTTTATTTTTAAGTCTTAACTCTGTTCTGAAAACATTTTTATATTCTTTTAGTTCAAGTTCAATTTGTGATGTTTTCTTTTTAGTTTTTAGTCTATTTTTACGTTCTTGTTCTTTATCGTATACAATTACTTCTGCATAAGAACTTAGAGGTTTATACTTTATTCCAATACCTTCTTTTAGTTTTTCTTTACTAACACCATTAAATGAATTTCTACTTTTTTTTAAAATACACATAAGCGCTTGATATTCTACGAATGGTTTATTTTCAAACTCAAAATCGTGTTTGTAATCTATTCTATTAAGTTTTTTTTCTGTTTCTAGCAATTTACTATCAATTCCTATGCTTTCTAACAATTCTAGGGAATCTTCGTATAGTTCATCTTTACTTTTGTTTTTTATAGCATTATGTTTTAAAGTTATAAGAACATACTCATCTCTATACTTATAATGACAATAATCCAAACTATAATATCCATAATCTCCAGTAAATGGATATTTTTTTTTGTGAAATATATCAAAACCTTTATAATAGAAGTATAAAGCATTTTTTCCTGTAAAATGAATTTTTGTTTTAGTCTTAGGATTTCTTAATTTTTTACGTTTCCATTTTTCACGAACACCATAAACAACACCAGTTTTAAAGTCATTAAATAGAACATCTTTCATTGAAGGTTTTACTTTAAATTGAAATGTCATAGTGTCAGTAATATTATCTATCAACGTGTTTCACCTCCTTTTCTAAAATAAATTATTAAATTAGCATTATCACCTCCATTTTTTGATAGATTACAAATTATAGTTTCAGCATTGCCATTGTAGTAAAATAATACGATAAAAGTGAGCGGAGCGAACGCAAGAAAACATTTTTCGGTAAACTATCTTATAACTATATTGGAAAATTAAAAAGAAAAAATTAGTAATTTGATACAAAAAAGCATAGCAATTAACTGCTACGCCGTACAAATTCAAGTTTTAATTAAGTATTGACTTTTTATAAAATGTTTAGTACAATAAATTTATCAATAGATGAATTTGTATGCTTTTAGCATCAGTTCTAATTTTTAAGAGTAGTGCCAGCTACTCTTTTTTAAATTTTTCATTTATATTATATCACATCAAATTTGATTTTGTCCAGTTAAGTGGTAATGCTACTCTCCCAATGGTTTAACGCTTTATTTTAAAAAATACAAAAGACTTAAGAAAAGCTGGTGTAAGTTAAAGTGACATCAGCTTTTAAGTTATAATTTATTCTAATACCGTCGCTTTAAATGACGATATTCTAAAAATTCAACAAAATAGTGAAGAGTGTTATGCTCGGAATATATATTACATAACACAAAAATTCTAAAATTGACATCTTCTAGGAGTGTACCTACCTCAAAATTAGAAAAATTAAATTTTCATTACTGTAAAAAAAGTAGTGTTTTTATTCGTGAGACAGAGTGAACCAGCTTCATAAGAATATATAAAAGTTAAAAAGTTACAATATGATAAATATGGGGAGAGGGCTATCCTCTTATTTTTTTATAAAAAGATTAAAAATTTTTAATAAAACTATTGACACAACGTGTGCTACGTGGTATAATGTATATAGAGTTAAGGAGGGAGGGAAAATGGCTAAACTACAAGAGATAAAAGAGTACAAAAAGGATAAAACATCATTTGTAAAAGGTTATAGAATATCTTTAAAAAAGACAGGAATAGAAAAAACAGGATTTACAAGAGATGATGAACTTGATGTAAAATATCAAAAAGGAAAGATAACTATAACTAAAAAAGAAAATTAAAAAGCGATGTAGTGCTAACTTTGGTCGGTTGCACACTACATCACAACAGCGAATAACTTATTGAAAAGTCATTCTATATTTATTATAGATGAATTTACTCCACTTTTCAATAGTTATTTGAAAAAATAATTAAAGAAAGGTGGTTTTTTATGTTATTTAGTCGAGTAAAAATTCAAATGGTTAAAGATAAAGACTTTAACTACAATAGCAAAATAATTAGAACGCAACAAGACATTGTAAAATATATCAATGAAATTGAACAACTAGACAAAGCAAGTGAAGAAAACATTTTCTTGATTTGTTTAAATACTAAAAATCAAATTGTAGCATACACACAACTAGCCAAAGGCTCAATAAGTAGTTGCAATTTAGATATGAAATCAGTATTTAAAATGATTTTACTAAGTAATTCAAGTAAGTTCATCTTAGTACATAATCACCCAAGTGGTAATGCACAGCCTAGTAATGAAGATTATATCATCACAAATAGAGTGCTTGAATTATCAAAACTTATGGACGTACAATTTTTAGACCATATTGTAATAGGCGACAATAGTTTCATAAGTTGTATGAGTTAGTAAATAAATGATTGGTACATTATTTTAATAATGTGCCAATCTAAAAAGAAAATGGGAGGTTTAAAAGATTATGGAAAATAAAGAACTAAAAGAAAAACAAAAGAAAGAGGCTATCGAAAGATTAAAAATATTACAAAGAGAGTACAAAGTACACCCAAATGTATTAACAGAATTTAGAGCAAATGAAACAATTTATTATAGTGAAACACTTAACAAATTCTTTAGCGGTGTTTTATATTGGTTAGAAAATAAACAACAATTTGTAGATGAAGTTAGAAAAATCGAAGAAAAACAAAATATATTTGTTTATCATTGTATTTTAAATCATACAGAATTTGGCGATTTATTAACTATGCTATATGTTTCAAGTGATGAAGAATATTGGCAATATGAAAGAAAGCAACTAATTGATGACGGAATTATAAATGCTTATGTTTGTAATTTAGATGATAAGTATTTTTCAAAATTTGGAGGGGTAAAGATAAATGGCAAAAATGGTGGTTTAGTTAGAGAGTATTAAAAATGAAAAATTAGGAGGATTTGAAAATGGAAAATAAAAATTTATATGAAAACGTTTTAATATTAAAAGGAACATTCACACAAGAAGAATATACGAAATCATTAAATCAAATTATAGAAAAGATTAAAAATTTAGTAGAAATCACAAAAATTGAAGAAAAAGGAATGAGGAAACTTGCTTATCAAGTACAGGACAATAAAACAGGTTATTACATAATAATTGAGTTTAAGGCAACAAGTCAAAAAGTATTAGAACTTGAAAGATTTTATAGAATTGAAGATGACATTTTGAAATTTATAGTTGTTAGAAAAGAAGATTAAATGAGAAACCTCCCCCATTCCTATATTAAATTATATATAGGTTTTGTGGGAAATTCTCAAAAAATTCAAAATGGACGAAATATTATAAATAAAACTGTAAAATCGTCCATTTTGAAAATATAAAAAAAGGTGTTTGAAAAAGTATACTTTTCTAAACAATGAAAAATATGCAAAAAACGTATTTAAAAAAGTCCTAAAAATACTTTTTAAACATTTAGAAAGTAACCACTACTTTTTTAAACATTATAATTAAGAAACGGAGGAATGAAAATGTCAAAGACGATAGCCTATATTCGTGTAAGTTCAAAAGGGCAAAATTTAGATAGACAAATTGAAGATATGAAAAATTTAGGTATTGAAGAAAAAAATATATATTGTGATAAATTAAGTGGTAAAGATTTTGACAGAGTTCGGTTATTTATATGCTAAAAAATGCTTAGAAACAGGAGATACTTTAGTTATAGACGAATTAGACCGATTAGGCAGAAATGATGACCTAAGAAAAGAATGGCAGTATTTTATGGAAAATGAAATAAATGTAAGAGTTATAAATATTCCGTCATTAAATTTAAACTATGATGATGAAAGCATAAAACCTTTAGCCAAAATGATACGAAACATCGTATTTGAAATTTTTTGTTGGGAGGCTCAAAATAAACGTGAAACGATATTAAGAACACAAGCGGACGGAATCAAATGTGCTTTAGAGCAAGGCAGAGCCTATGGCAGACCAAAAACCCCAATACCTACTAATTTTGAAGAAGTTTATAGACAATGGAAAAATGGAGAAATCACTGCTACAAAAGCAATTGAACTCACAGGACTAAAACGTAATAAATTCTATGATTTTGCAAAAAAATATAATGAGAAAGGAAAAAATTAAAATATGGAAAAGTCAAAAAATAAGGTCGGCAGACCAAAATTTGTATTAGATAATAAAAAATTATTTATTGAAACGTTAAAACGAGTAAAAAATAAAGAAATAAACAATCTAGAAGCAATGAAAACCTGTAATATGAGAAAAACAATGTACTACAAATTAAAAAAAGAAATGGAGGTAAGGCAATGAATAAAGAATTATTAAAACAAATTTTAGAAAAAGAATATAATAATAAGGATTTAACTATTATCTTTGAAGGTAGCCTAGAAACACAATTTATAATACACCAATGCCAAATCTTAAATTCCGATAATACATTGCTGTTATGTAATCAAAAGATACAATTTAAGATTGACTTAGACGAAGTAACAGATATTGAAATGAATAACTGCATAATTTTAGAAATGGAATCCTTAAAAATAGTAATTGATTATTAAAAATTTATGCTACAATTAAACGAGGGGGATTTAATTTGAAAGTAATAGAAAAAAATTTAAGTAATGTAATTAAAATCTATGAACACAAAGATATAATTGTAGAAATTGATGACTTATTAAATGCAAGTTTTGAATTATGCAATATTCACATTTGTTATAACTTTAAGATTGGTATATTACATATAAAAGATAACTTAAAGAATAATGAAATCAATATAAATATTTCATCAGTTCAATATATTGACTTAGAGAAGGAAATTTTACATATACAACTAGATAATTCAGTAAATTTAAAAATAAGAAAAAGATAATTAAAATGGGTATAGATAATAATGACTATGCCCATTTTCTTTTATTATTCTTCTATATTATTTAATCCAAACTCAATAATTTGATTGATAACACTATTAAAACTAATTCCATTTTTTTCAGCCAACGCATTTATTTTATCGTAGGTTATACCACTCATTCTTATAGTCCTTGTTATTGTATCACTAGACTTTTGACTTTTAGAAATTTTTAATTTTTCCATTTTAAAGACCCCTTACTATATTTTTTACATTGTACACAAAAAATAATTATAAATAAGTGTACAAAAATGTGTACAAAAATAAAAATATATGTTATTATTATTACAAATAAAAAAATGTCGAATTAGGAGGTGGAAAATATGGAAAAAGTATGTAGCAAATGCGGTAGAAAAATAAGTTGGAGTGAATATTCTTATAACGGAGAATGTGAAGAATGTCATAAAAATAAGAATTGTAAAAGATGTATGAAAGAAATAATAGGAAGTCAATCACATAATGGATATTGTGAACAATGTTATCAGTTGATACAAAATGAAGAAAAAGAACAACGAAAAAGATATTGTCCATCTTGTGGAAAAGAAATAGAAGAAACAACTAATATTTGCTTTAATTGTGGGGTAAATCCTAAAAATGTTGAACATAAAAAGTATTGCTATTATTGTGGAAAAAAAGTAAATGAGGAACAGGTAATTTGTTTAAATTGTAAACAAAGTTTAGAAGATACTTCTACACAAAATATAAGTAGTGTTGCACTAATAATAAGTTTTTTATTTCCAATTATAGGACTTATAATTTATGCTGTTAATATAAACACGAATAAAGAATTAGCAAATGCTTGTGCAAAATCTGCATTATGCAGTTTTGTAATATGTGTGATTGCTTTAGTTATTGCGTTTATAGTGAAATTTAATTAAAAAAATAAAGTAGTATTTTGAAAATTAAAAAAATGATATTTGAAATAAGGAGAAAAGTATGGAAAAAGCAGAAACAAAGAGAAGAATAGAAACAATGAAAAAAATGGAAACAATGCAATGTAAAGAATGTTGCCGAGATATATCGAAAGAAGTTTATGAAAAAAATAATGGTTATTGTAATATTTGTTATGCAGACAGAGAAGATATAGAAAGTGAAAAAAAGGAGTTTAATAAAGAAAAAAAATCAGAAACTCAATACATAGATTCAAGTAATAGTTCAAACATAGTTGCAAAGAAATTCAAATTAGTCGTAAAAACAATAAAGATTATTGGGTATGTAGGAGCAGTTATTATAGCAATAATGTTTATGAGTATAGGAGATTTATGGGTTTTAACAGGATTTTTAAGTGGTATAGCAATTGCAATTACAACTTGGTTTTCTACATTATTGTTTGAGGCAATAGCAGAGGGGCTAAATTTATTGCAGGACATAAAAAATAAGTTGTAATATTTTAAAAATTAAAATAAAGGAAGTAATATAAAAATGGTGATTTCAGTAATAATAGCATTGTTACCTATTGCAATATTTTTTATAATAAATGTAATTGATAATAATAAAGAAGAAATAATGCAAAAATTAAAAATAGAAAAAAAAGAAATAATGAAATGTTCTTCGTGTTTCAAAGAATATGATGATTTAAAATTAAAAAATTGTTTACATTGTGGTTCAAATGTGAAAAAACGAATTAAGTATATAATACCAGAGAAACTAAAAAAGAAAATTATATATGGTTTAATAGTAGTTACTATAATCATTATAGGAATTTTAATATATTTAGGCATATCTTGTATGATAAAAGAAAAGCAAAGAAATGAAAAATATAATAATGACATATATATTTGTTATGAAACAATAAGAAATGAATCAAACTATAATAAATTCAAATCAATTGTTGATGAACATACAAGAGAAGCAAACTTTAGACAAGAAGCATATAACAATTTATATAAAGCAGTAGATGACAGAATTGAGAGTTTAAAGAATGGTAATGATGATAAAGACTTAATAACTATGTTAGAAGATATAAAGAAAAGAGAAATAAGTAATAAAGAAATTGAAGAAAGATATTTGAAAGCCAATTCATATTCAAATATAATTCAATGTAATAAATACATTGAAGAACAAAAATTTAAAGAGGCATACGATTTATTTGGAACAATAATAAATGATAATAAAGATAAAAACCAAGATATAGTTGATATTGCAACAAATAAGCAAAATGAAATAAAAGACAAAGCCTTTGAACAAATTGTCGCACAGGCTCAAGAAAAAATAAATGCACAAAATTATTCATCAGCACAAACATTATTATCTACATATAAAGATTTAGGAAATCAAACTATACTAGATATGTATAATAATGCTACAAATGAAGTAAATCGAATCGAAGCAGAAAGAAAAGCAAAAGAAGAAGCAGAAAGAAAAGAAAGAGAAAAGAAAGAGGCAGAAGAAAAAGCAAAAAGAGAAGCAGAAGAAAAGGCAAGAAAGAAAAGTCAAGGTGTAACAATAGGAATGAGCAAACAAGATGTATTAGATTCTAGTTGGGGAGAACCATTAAGAATCAATACAACGACAACGAAATATGGAGTACACGAACAATGGGTATATGGAGGAGGAAATTATTTATATTTTGATAATGGAAAACTAACTTCAATACAAAATTAAGAGGAGCAATCCTCTTTTTTCTTTGCCAAAAATATCAATTTTTAGAGGCGTGAAAGTACCTACAATGAATTTTTTTATTAAAGACGACAACTATATTGTCTCAAAAATAAAACGTCTTAAAATCGTTGCTATGAAAATATTAAAAATTAAATTTTATAAACCTAAAAATTGTTTTAATGATGTAAATGTAAAACATAATTTTAATATTCTACAATGACCATAGACAAGATAAACAAAATATGATATTATCTTTTTACCTTTCGCCTAAAGGTAGAAAGGAGGCATACTTACATAATGCGTAACTTACTAAAGATGTTAGCACTTATTATTGTTTACATTATTGTAAATGATGACAAAGACTAACAAAGGCAAAAAAAGACTAGGAACGGCAATTTCCTAGTCTTTTATATTGCATACTATTTATGCGTAACTTACTGCAATATTGCTATATTTATTATACAATCGTACTTACCAAATGTCAAGTATAAAGTCTATTATTTTTATATTTAAGCATAACATATAATTTCCGCTTCTATTAACGAAATTTGTTAAAAATAAATGATTTAGTTCATTTATTCTTATTTTTTGTTTTAGAAGCATAAAGTACTTTTTAAAGAATATTTGTTGTATAGCATACAAAAATGGATTTTTAATAAATTAGCAAAATAAATGGAATGGGGTAGAAAGAGTTTTAGAGTTAGTTTGTAATGTTGCAAATATTAGTTGAACATTTAATCTAAAAAAATACTTAATATTCATTGCAATTTTATGATATAATGTAAAACTGCAAGTCCTTGCGATAGTATAAAAATAATTACTTTATATTGTTCCCTAAAAAAGTCTTAAAAAAAGTCTTAAGTTTGGCAATTAAAAACACTATATCACATATAGACAAAATGCGAATTGTTGTTTTATATAAAACTGCCTAACTATTGAATAAGTAACAAAAAGTACTTATGTATCAAAGAAAAAATTGTACTGCACTAACCTTTGCCTTGTTGGTTCGAGTCCAACAAGGGGAGCCATAAAGAATAACAGATTTGCTTCAAGCTTATCTGTTATTTTTTTGTTTGTTCGCTATTTTTTCTTATTAAATTCATATATAATAGTAAAAAGGATGTGAAAATGATGCAAAAAATTTGTGAAATATGCAATAATAAATTTGATACTAATAGTTCATCAAGAATATATTGCTATGATTGTAGTGGAGAATCTACAAGAGCTAATAATCAAACTAGGAAACATCAAAAAACAATTTTAAGGAGAAATATGAAATTGCAGGCAATAAAGTTAATGGGAGGAAAATGTAGTATATGTGGATATAATAGGTGTATAGATGCTTTAGAGTTCCATCATGAAAATCCAAAAGAAAAAGAATTTAAATTAGGTTCTGGAAATACAATGTCATGGAAAGAATATAAAAAAGAGGCATTAAAATGTATTTTAGTTTGTTCAAATTGCCATAAAGAAATTCATAGTAAAATAGGATATAATGATAGTAAATAATAAAGAAAATGAGTAAAATTTTAATTATACTTGAATCATTAAATGTTATATATAAAATTAGTAAAAACTAATTTTATATATAAATATTGATATTTACCTAGATTTAGTCTAAAATATACTTAGATTTTAATACTATTTTATTATGTAGAAGATGGAAATTTTATCTTAAAGGTAAGATATACTTATGAAATAGATAGAAAAAGTAAGTATATAGCAATAGGACTAAATTTAGATAAAGAAAATATAGATTTAGCAAAGGTATAAAGTTGGGAAATGGAGGAAAAAAGTGAATAAAGAAATAGTAATTATAACAGGTGGAGCAAGTGGACTAGGCTTAGAACTTGTTAAACAATTTATTGAAAAGAATTATTTTGTATGCAATATTGATAGAAACTTCGAAAAGATGGAAGCATTAGATAATACATATAAGAATAATTATAAAAGTTTTATCGGAGATATTTCAGATAGTAAATTTGTTAAGGATACTATTGCTGGAATATCAAAGTTAGGAAATATAAAAATACTAATTAATAATGCAGGAGAGCCATCATTTAAGCTACCTGCAGATTATGAAAAAGAAGATATAGACAAATGTTTTAAAGGTTTGCAAGGTATGATTTTATTTTCAACAGAAACTTTAAAAGTAAAAGAGGAGAAAGACTTAAAAATAGTAAATATAATGTCATCTGCAGCATTAAGAGGAAATAAACAAGAAGCAGTATATTGTGCTACTAAATGGGGTGAAAGAGGATATACAGAAAGTTTGAAAGTTGCATATAAAGGTACAAGTGTAAA
>CANQFS010000041.1 GCA_947599825.1 uncultured Clostridia bacterium | reverse complement strand
TTATTATCTAAGTTAATGCTTTCTATTTTTTCTTTTGTAGTTGCTTCTATCATAGCTTTTGTTATTCTTTCATTTCCCGGTTTAAACAAACAATGAAATACTACGTCTATCTTTGGTTTTAATAAAGTGATTTTTTCTTCCATAAATGATTCCTTTCTTGCTTTACTTATTTTGCTTTACTTAAAAGCATGCATAATTAAGATGTTTTTATAAAAAAGACATAATACTAAAAAATTTTGATGATATCTCCCTTCTAACTAGATTTTAAATTCCATAAAAAAGATTGTAACTACTATTCTTTGGTAATTCTAATTTTATTTAACAACTTGGATTTTTCCTTTTTAAAATAAATTAGAAGAAAATTTATATTAAATTGAAATAATAATTTTAAAAATATATTATTTATTTTAAATTATTGTTAAATAGTATGACGATTTTATGTAATCTAATAGAGTTATTAAATCATGACTTCACATAAAAAGCAAGAACTTTTCATCGTAAAATTTCGACAAAATGCTACATCACCTCTTTAGCGTTGATTTTAAAAAAAAGAATGGTTGTCCCTAGCGTTCCATATATATCGTAAAAAAGCGAGCCTAAGATTTTCTATCAGATGGATTTTTTAAGAAAATCTTAGGTTCGCCATATTTTCTAATCATTTTAAGAAAAAATTAAAATTTCTTATTTTTTCATTATATTTTTAAATTTATTTTAACACAATGAAATAGAGTTTTTTAGTTAATAACTTTTTGTACATAATTTTAATGTTTTTTATAACTTATTCTGCTTCCGTCCAATTAATATTAGATATCATTTGAAGAAAAATATTCTTATTTGCATTTACATTTCCACAAATTTGTGCACCATCTACTGTATAAGTATGATTGCTTTTTGCTTTAAAAGTACATACAATTGATGGATGTTCTTTACTATTAACAAATTCAGCAGTTTGAGCTATGTATATAGAGTCCGTTTTATCTGTTACATAAATATAAACCATTCCATTTATTTCTTCACTTGCTTCAGCAAAAACAGATATAGAAACTAACGTATCTTCATTCTTATTATTTGTATATGTAAAAAATTCTTTTCTATAATTATATGGTACATTTTTCGTTATTGTTGCACCATAATTATAATAATCAAAGCCATTAATTAAATCATCTAATTTTTTTGTATAATCATCTAATGTATTTGATAATTGAGTATATTGTGTTTGTATTTGTCCTATTTGAGTTTTTAAATTTTCTACTTGTGTACTTAGTGTATCTTGTTTATTTTCTAAGTCTTTTATCTGTTTTTCTTTATTTGCTAAGCTTGTTTCTATAGTTGTTAATCTTCCTTTTAGGTCATCTATTTGATTTTGTTTTTCTTGTATTGTTGCTTCATTTGTTGCTACTTGTTGTTTTAATGTTGTTATTTCATTTTCTAATGAATCTATTTTACTTTGATTTTCTTGTATATTTGCTTGTCCTTGCTCTATTTGCTTGTTTAATTCTGATATTTGGCTTTCCTTTTCCTGTATTTGGGTATTGGCCTTACTAACATCTCCTTTCAAGTTATTTACTTCTACCTCTAGCCCTTCTATTTGTGATTGTAATTTTTGTCTTTCTTGTCTCTCATTCTCTAACTGCGATTCTAACTCTTCTATATTTTTATTTAATGAATCTATTGTATCTTGTAATTCACCTATTGCAGGTGTATCATAATAACCCTCTTGCTCTATTTGAGTATATAGTTCATTCATTCTTGTTTGTTCTTCTATTTGCGCTAATTCTGTGTTCTCCTTTGCTTTTTTGGCCATTGTAAATAAACCATTTTCACCTATTGTTAAGTTTAAACTTATTCCTGCTAAAATTATTAAAACTATAATTGTTACCACCAGTGAAACTAATGTAACTCCTTTATGTTTTTTCGCTCTTTGACTCGTTTGCTCTTTTATTTGTTGCCTTTCTTGTTTTTTCATTGTTTTTTTCAACTCCTTCTTTTTTGTTTTATTATATATTTGGAGTTGGCTAAAAACAATGAAATAGAGTTTTTAACTAATAACTTTTTTACATAATTTATATTTCACTTAGTTTAGTATTATTTACTTTTATACAAAAGGCAGAATAAAAAAAAAGGGGGTGTCCCCACCGTTCCATTTTGGAACGAAAAGGGGCGTCCCTCTTGTTCGTTTTATTCAATATGTTTATTATTTTAATTATTTTTATTTACCTGTTTTTTTTCCTCCGTCCCCAAATGCAGTTCGTTTTATTCAATAATACTTTCTCCTGTCATTTCTTCTGGCTTTGGAAGCCCCATAATTTCAAGCATTGTTGGTGCTAAGTCGGCTAGTCTTCCTTGCTTCAATTTTGCATTTTCCATTCCTACTAATATAAGTGGTACAGGATTTGTTGTATGTGCTGTGTGTGGCTCTCCTGTTTTGTAGTCTATCATTTGCTCTGCATTTCCATGGTCTGCCGTAATTATCAATACTCCATTTTGATTTTCTACCGCTTCTACTACTTTTCCTACGCATTCATCAATTGTTTCTATGGCTTTTATAGCAGCTTCTAAGTTTCCAGTATGTCCTACCATGTCTGGATTTGCATAGTTTAGTATAATGCAATCATAGTTTTGTGAGTTTATAGCATCTACTACTTTTTCTGTTACTTCATAAGCACTCATTTCTGGTTGTAAGTCATAAGTTTCTACCTTTGGAGATGGTACTAATATTCTATCTTCTCCCTCGTATTGCTTTTCTTCTCCTCCATTAAAGAAGAAGGTAACATGTGCATATTTTTCTGTTTCTGCAATTCTTAGTTGTTTTAGTCCTTGTTTTGCAATATATTCTCCAAATGTGTTTACTAATTCTTCTTTTTGGAAAGCAATGTGTACATTTGGCATTGTTTCATCATAACTTGTCATGCAAACATAGTATAAGTCTAAATCTTTTTCTACTTCAAATTCATTAAATTCTTTATCTACTAATGTTCTTGTAATTTCTCTTGCTCTATCTGGTCTATAGTTGAAGAAAATAACAGAGTCATGTTTTCCAATAGTTGCTACTGGTGCATCGTTATTCATAATAACAGTTGGCTCTATAAATTCATCAAATACTTCTTTTTGATATGAACTTTCTATAGCAGAAATACTTGATGTTGCTTTTTCTCCTTCTCCTTTTACTAAAGCATTGTATGCTTTTTCTACTCTTTGCCATCTTTTATCTCTATCCATTGCATAGAATCTTCCTGTAATTGTAGCAATTTTTCCTACACCTTTTTCCTTCATTTTTTCTTCTAGTTCTGCAATATAAGTTTCTCCTGAAGTAGGTGGAGTATCTCTTCCGTCCATAAAGCAATGAACATATACATCTTCAAAGTCTTTTCTTTTAGCAAGTTCCAAAAGTGCGTATAAATGGCGAATATGACTATGAACTCCACCGTCAGATAGTAAGCCAAATATATGCAATTTTGAATTATATTTTTTACAGTTTTCAATTGCTTTATTAAATTCTTGGTTGCTAAAGAAATCTCCATCTTCAATTGATTTTGTAATTCTTGTTAGTTCTTGATATACAATTCTTCCTGCACCAATATTGGTATGGCCTACTTCTGAATTTCCCATTTGTCCTTCTGGAAGTCCTACATCTAAACCACTTGTATGAATATCTGTGGTTGGGCATGTTTTCATTAGTTTATCAATATTTGGTGTATTAGCTAATTTTACGGCATTTGCCTTTTCATTTTCGTTTTCTCCAAATCCGTCTAATATCATTAGCATTGTTAGTTTGTTTTTCATTTTATTTTACCTCTTTCCTTTTCTTTCAACGACCTTTTCTATTCTACTTTTTATTTTATATATGTGTCTCTATCTTAATTTTCTTATAGTGATACTTCGTTACTTTTGCATTTCTTAATTATATATATGTCTCTATCTTTATTTTTCTCTTAATTTTCTTATAGTGACACTTGTATTTTATCGTTTATATACTATTTATAATTTTTTCAAATTCTTCTACTTTTAAGCTTGCTCCTCCTACTAAAGCTCCATCTATATCGGAAGTAGAAAATAATTCTTTTGCATTTTGTGAGTTAACGCTTCCTCCATATAAAATTGTAACATTTTCGCTTGTTTCTTTTCCATATAAAGAAGCAATTTTATTTCGAATTTGCTTTATTGCATTATTTGCATCTTCTTTAGTTGCTACTTTTCCTGTTCCAATAGCCCAAATTGGCTCATACGCAATAATGACTTTTTCTATTTGTTCTTTACTTAAACCTTCTAAAGCAAGTTCTGTTTGCTGTGTAATTATTTCTTCTGCTAGACCTAATTCTCTTTGTTTCAAGGTTTCCCCTACACATAGAATAGGAATTAGTTTATTTGCCATTGCTGCTTTTAATTTTTTATTGACTGTTTCATCGGTTTCGGCAAAATATTGCCTTCTTTCAGAATGTCCTATAATAACATATTCTACGTTAATACATTTTAGCATTTGAGGCGCTATTTCCCCTGTATATGCACCTTTTTCTTCCCAGTGCATATTTTGCGCTCCTATTTTTATATTTGTATTTTGCGCTGTTAATAAACTATAAAATAAATCTGTATAAGGAACGCATAGAATAACATCACATTTTGCATTTTTTGCTATTGGCTCTAAGTTATTTATAAAATTCATTGCTTCGTTTGGAAGCATGTTCATTTTCCAATTTCCTGCAATTACTTTTTTTCGCATACTAATTCTCCTTATTTTTTTCTTTAGATATGTTCTTTCTATCTAGTAACATCTTTTTACTATGGTATTTGTCACGTTCTTAGTCTAGTCCTTATCTTGTAAGCATTCAATTCCTGGCAATTTCTTTCCTTCCAAGAATTCTAAGGAAGCTCCACCACCGGTAGAAATATGAGTCATTTTATCAGAAAGTCCCATTTTTTCAATTGCTGCTGCAGAATCGCCACCACCAATAATTGTAATAGCATCTTCTAAACCTGCTAATGCTTTTGCAAGTTCTCTTGTTCCATTTGCAAATTTTTCATATTCAGATAATCCTACTGGACCATTCCAAATAATAGTTTTTGCATTTTGTAATTCTTGCTTAAATAATTCTACTGTTCTAGGACCAATATCTAAACCTTCCCAGCCATCTGGAATTTCGTCAGAATCAATTACTTTGCTATTGGCATCTGGACTAAATTCATCTGCAATAACATTATCTACAGGAAGAACTAATTTTACGTTCTTATCTTTTGCCTTTTTTATTAAGCTTTCTGCTAAGTTTAATTTGTCTTCTTCACAAATAGAATCTCCTACATTATATCCCATTGATTTAAAGAATGTGTATGCCATTCCTCCACCAATCATTAATGTATCTACTTTTTCTAATAAGCTATCAATAACACCAATTTTATCTGATACTTTCTTTCCACCTAAAATAGCTACAAATGGTCTTTTAGGGTTTTCTAACGCACTTCCTAAAAAGTTTAGTTCTTTTTCAATTAGAAAGCCAGACACTGCTGGTAAATAATTTGCAACTCCTGCTGTAGAACTATGTGCTCTATGAGCTGTTCCAAATGCATCATTTACAAATACTTCTGCCATATTAGCAAATTCTTTTGATAGACTTTCGTCATTTTTTTCTTCTCTTGCATCAAAACGTACATTTTCTAGCAATACAATTTCTTGTTCTTTCATATTTTGTGTAAGTTGTTTTGCTGATTCTCCTATTACGTCTTTTGCAAGTTTTACTTCTTTTCCTAATAATTTAGATAATTCTTTTGCAACAGGCTCTAAAGAAAATTCTTTTTTGAATTCTCCCTTTGGTCTTCCTAAGTGAGAAGATAAAATAATTTTACAATTTTGCTCTAATAAATATTTTATTGTAGGTAATGCTCCTACAATTCTTCTATTATCTGTAATATTTCCTTGTTCATCTAGTGGTACATTAAAGTCGCAACGAACAAATACTTTCTTTCCTTTTAAATCAATATCTTTAACGGTTTTTTTATTCATAATTACCTCCTAATTTTTTAAAAGTTACATATAAAAAACTTTTTATAGTTTCTTATATCTAATTTTTATATAATATTTCGTGCTTTATCAGAAGTATCTATATTCTATTTTTTCGTTCGTCTTAAGCATTGAATAGTCTATAAATCAATTTTTGCTATCGCTAAAAATTGATTAACAGACTATAATCTTGTCGGTCTTTAGCACAGAAGCTCACTTCAAAATATAATATAGATACTTTTGATAGCACGAATTTATTAAAAAATAATTTTAGCTTCTTGAAGCAATATAAACAGCTAAATCTACTAATTTATTTGAATAACCCCATTCATTATCATACCATGCAATTAGTTTTACAAAAGTATCTGTTAATTGAATTCCTGCAGTTGCGTCAAAAATAGATGTATGTTCATCACTAATGAAATCTGAAGATACAACAGCATCTTCTGTATATTCAATAATACCTTTCATTTCGTTTTCAGATGCTTCTTTCATAACTTTGCAAATTTCTTCCATAGTAGTAGGTTTTGCTAAATTACAAGTTAAGTCTACAACAGAAACATCAACAGTTGGTACTCTAAATGCCATACCTGTTAATTTTCCATTTAATTCTGGAATTACTTTTCCTACAGCTTTTGCAGCTCCTGTAGAAGATGGAATAATATTGCTTGACGCTGCACGTCCACCTCTCCAATCTTTCTTAGATGCACCATCTACTGTTTTTTGTGTTGCTGTGGTAGAGTGAACAGTTGTCATTAAACCATCTACAATACCAAAATGGTCGTTAATTACTTTTGCTAAAGGTGCTAAGCAGTTTGTTGTGCAAGATGCATTTGAAACAATATTCATGCTTGGGTCATAACTTGTATGGTTTACACCCATAACAAACATTGGAGCATCTTTAGAAGGTGCACTAATAATAACTTTCTTTGCTCCTCCTTTTAAATGTGCTTCTGCTTTTTCTATTGTAGTAAATACACCAGAGCATTCTAATACGTAATCTACTCCGTCTTTTCCCCAAGGAATATTGCTTGGATCCATTTCATTATATACTTTTATTTCTGTTCCATTTACTATTAAAGTATTTTCTTTGCTTGATACTTCTCCTTCAAATTTTCCATGAACTGTATCATATTTTACCATATATGCCATATAATCTGCTGTAATGAATGGGTCGTTAATTGCTACTACCTCTACTTCTCCTTTTTTTAATGCTGCTTGGAATGCTAAATTTCCAATTCTTCCAAAACCATTAATTCCTATTTTTACACTCATTTTTCTTTTCCTCCTTTTCACATAGAAAACGTTAAATTCTAATTTTCCTATGCTTATTATTGTTTTAACACTGTTATTTTATACCAAAGTATATTTGTTTTCAAGTATTTATTTCTATTCTTTTCATTTTTTTGAAATTTTTTCTAAAAGTTCCTTGACTTATGTAAATTGCTATGTTAAAATAAGAATGTAAGTTCCAAATGGAACTTGTAGTAACTGCTACATAACACACCTAGTGTTATGCAAGCTAAATCATTTTTTTGTAGATCACAGAATGGAGGGAAAACTATGACAAGAGGACCCACGGCAACAATCACATCTAGTAAAAAGGAAAAGTAAGATCAAGCAGCCGGTGCCGCTTACGTAGTAAATGCGCTCACTATAACGTGGCGTAAGGAAATGCTATTTCGTAGAGCGGCGGGCAACAAACTTTTGCGCAGATAGCGCAAAAAATGTGAGCCGCGTGAGGCACGGAAATGTAAGCCGCGCAGATGGCGCGGAAAGTGCAATTCGTGTAGGTGACGCGGAAAAATGTAAACCGTGCGAGGCACGGAAATGTGAGCCGCGTGAGGCACGAAAAATGCGAGCCGCGCAAATGGCGCGGAAAGTGCAATTCGTGTAGGTGACGCGGGATCAGAAGCCCGAAAAAACCGGGAAATTCAAAAACGATGGCGGAGGAAAAAATCCATGAAAACTAAAATGCGGATATTTCCCAGTGGCTTTGTATAGCCAAAGTATTTTTTATGTGTGCTTACTGCTTTCGCTTGCCGGCTCTTATATAATTAGGCCGGCACAATCCTTAAATCTGTTATGTAAAAAAGCCTATTTCTAAAAGAAGGAGAAAAGACAACGACAAAAAAATGAAGAAAAACAACACTTCAAATTAAGACATTATGCGGCCGCAGTTTTCAAACTGCAAATCACGGTAGCCTTCCGTGAAAGGAATCCCCTCACTTTAATAAGTGAGGGGTTCTTTTTGCTTTGGAAAGATTTGGAAAGATTTGGGACGCGTCCGAATCTTTCCACTCTTTTTTTATTTTTTTTGAATTGGAAAGATTAGGACGCGTCCCAAATCTTTCCATTCTATCTCATTCTAATTTCTCCAAGCCATGTTGAATAGATTATTACTTTATCCACTTTGCGATTTAGTGCCTTTTCTAATGCCTCTTGATATAAATTTAATTGCTCTTTATATTTTTCAATTAATTTTTGCTCGTCACCTTGTTTTGCATAGTCTGTTTTATAATCAACTAAAATTAGTTCATCATTTTTGTTTATATAGTACAAATCCATAACGCCTTGCAATAAAATGTTTTCTTCTTTTGGATAATTTTCATTTACTCTATTGGCTGGAATTTGCATATAAAATGGCTCTTCCTTGTGTATTTCTTTAGCCTGCTTTAATTCCTTCCATATATTTGATTTCAAATATTGTGATAATGCTGTAATAGGAATTGCCTCCGCTTCTTCTTGCAAAATTATTTCTTTTCTTACCAATTCTTCTATTAAATCTTGCAAGTCGCTTTCTATATATTCTTTTGTACTATCTAACTTTTGCAAGCATAAGTGAACTAGAGTACCTTTTCTATTACTTGGAATGTTTTTAGTTTCTTTATTTGCAAAATTAGGAACATTCATTGTATGTTCTTTTTTTCCTAATAATTCTATTAGTTCTACTTCTTCACTTTCTTGTTGCTTTTCTTCTTTTATTTTGCTTACTGAAGTTTTACTTGGAATTTGAGAAGAAATAAGATATGGATATTGCCATTCTAATTGTTTTTGAATTTCTTTTATCTCCTCTTCCTTTCCTGTTATTGAATTTTTAGTTTCTTTTGTTTCTTCTATTTCTTTTTGTTGCTCTTGGTTTTCCTTTTGACTTTCTTGCAATTTATGAATTTGATAGGTTATTTTGTTTTGGTCTTTTTCTTTTAAAATTAAGAACATAAACCAATCTAAGTAAGAAGTGTGTTTTTTAAGTAATCTTCGCTCTACTTTTCCTTTTCCTGCTTGCTTATATAGAGTAAGCAAATCTTCTATTTTTTGATTATATTTTTCATAATTTTTCGTAGTTCCTGTTATAATTAATTTTTCTTTTGCTCTAGTTAGTGCTACATATAGTACACGCATTTCTTCTGCAATAAGTTCTTTTTCAAGTTGCAATTTTATTGCATCTTTTGCTACGGTTGGATACTGAATGTTTTCATCGCGATTAATATATTTTGGTCCAAAGCCTAGTTCTGAATGAAGCAATATTGTGTCACTTAAATCTTGTTTGTTAAATTGTTTGCCTGCATTGCATAAAAATACAACTGGAAATTCTAGTCCCTTACTCTTGTGAATGCTCATAATACGAATTACATTATCATTTTCGCCTACAATTTTTGCAGAAGATAAGTCTGAATTATTAATATGTAATCTATCCATAAAATTAATAAAATGGTATAAACCTTTAAAACTTGCAGATTCATACTGTTTGGCTCTTTCAAATAACATTTTTAAATTGGCCTGTCTTAAAGTTCCATTGCTTAAAAGCCCAACATAATTATAATAATTCGTATCACTATAAATCTTCCATATCAATTCGTTTAAAGGAAGTTCTTTTTCTAATTGTCTCCATTGTTCTAAAGAATTTAACATTGCATCTATTTTATTTTTTAAATTTTCTTCAGCAGAAACTCTTTTCTTTAGCATGGCTTCGTAAAAATAGCCTCTTGTATCTGCTAAACGAATTTCTACTAAATCATTATCTGTAAAATTACCAATAGGAGAACGTAGCACTTGAATAAGTTCTATATCTTGCAATGGATTGTCCATAACTTTTAGCAACGCTAATATTGTTTGAACCTCCTCTGCTTCTAAATATTGTGAAGAGGTATCACAAAATACTGGAAATTGCTTCTTTGCTAATTCCTTTTCATAAATTGGTGCAGGTACCTTTGTAGAACGAAGCAAAATAACAATGTCTTTATATTGTATTTTTCTTTTACCTTGTTTTTTATCTTGCACCATAAAGTCTTGCTTAAATAATTTTTCAATAAGATTTGCTACCATTTTTGCTTCTTCTGTAGTCTTTTCTATAATTTGTATTTCTTCCTCTTTTTCTTCTTTTTCCTCTGGATCTTCTTCATCGTCATTTTCTTCATATTCTTGAAAATCTGTTTCTTCTTGTTTTTCTTCTTTTTCCAAATCTAGAATATGTAATTCTGGTAGCATATTTTGTGCTTCTTCATAATTTGCACCTGGGTTTAAATATTCTTCTTCATTATATTCTACATCGCCTAATTCTTCACTCATAATTTGCTCAAATACCCAGTTGCATAAGTTTAAAACTTCTTTTCTACTACGGAAGTTTTGAAACAATTTTATTTTTTGTCCATTTGGAGATACCATTGAGGACGTTTGCCTCTGCATAAGTTGTCCGTAACTGGCTATGCTTTGTTTAGGCAATTCTTCTACTAATTCATATGTTTTATATTTTTCTAAGAATAATTCTGGCTTTGCCTCACGGAAACGATAAATACTTTGCTTAATATCCCCTACCATAAATATATTATTTTGTTTTGATACACTATTTAAAATATATTCTTGCACAAGGTTACTATCTTGATATTCGTCTATAGCAATTTCTTCATATTTTTCTTGCAATTCTTTTGCAACGCTACTTGGCTCAAATTCACCTTTTTCATTTTGTTTTATTAAAATAGAAAGTGCAAAATGCTCGATGTCATTAAAATCAATAGAATTTCTTGCTCTTTTTTTAGCACTATATGCTTCTTCAAATTCAAAAACTAATTCCTTCAAACTAAATAAAATTGGATACATAGTATTAATTGCTTTATTAGCCTCTTGTGAATTGTCCATTATAATTTTAGTTTTTAAATTATTGATTGTTTGTTTTACTTTATCACGTACATCTTTTGCTTGATTTTTATACTCTATAGTAATTTTTTTACTGTTTGGCCAGTTTTCAAACTTCAAATTTTGCATTTCTATATATACTTTATCCCAAGTAGCATTTTCTTTTATAAGATTTTCTATGGCTTCTAGTTTTTCTTCGTCACTTTCAATGGTTAGTACATATTTTTGTAATTCTGGATACTTTTTTAACTCATTTTCTACTTCTGCTAATTTTAAACAATTTTCTTTTAGTTGCTCTTGTAATTCTTGCAATAGCATTTTTCCCCATATTGTTTTTGAAATATCTTGTTCCATTTTGTCACTAAAATTAAACATTTCTACTTTTTCATCTAGCCATTGTTTTGGAAATGGGTGGCTTTGAATTTTACTATAAATATTTAAGATTAGTTCTTTTAAGTCTTCATCTACTCTATAATTTGCATATGTATCTACTAATTTTAAGAAGCTTTCTTCTTTTTGTGCGTACTTTTCTTCTAATACTTCGTCTAATGCCTCTTGTTTTAAAAGTTCCATTTCTGTACTGTCGCCAATTTGAAAGTTTGCAGGCACGTCTATTTCATAAAAATAGTTTCGAATTACATTTAAACAAAATGAGTGAATAGTACAAATGCTTGCTTTATTTAATAATGTTATTTGTTTTTGCAAATGAATATCATTTGGGTTTTCTTCTATTTTTTTGTATATAGCATTTAAAATTCTTTCTCTCATTTCTGAGGCTGCCGCATTTGTAAATGTAACTACTAATAGTTTGTCTATATCCATTTTTTCGTTTATAATTTTTCGAATTATTCGTTCTACTAATACTGTTGTTTTTCCACTTCCGGCTGCCGCTGCTACTAATAAATTACTTCCCTTTTCGTTAATTGCTTGCGTTTGTTCTTTACTCCATGTAATTTCTGCCATATTTTTCTCCATTTCTTTTCATATTTTAGTATGATTTTATCATTTTATATAAAAAAATACAAGAATTTTATTATATATGTAAAATAATATAAATGGCAATAATAAATTTCCGGTTTATTATGCACATATTTCACTTAAGATTTCGTTGGTGCTTTTATAATTA
>CANQFS010000040.1 GCA_947599825.1 uncultured Clostridia bacterium | reverse complement strand
ATAATATTAGATTATGAAATAGAAAAAACAAAAGAAATTGAAGAATTAAGTACAAAATGGAAAATAACAGAAGTAAGTACAGGTAAGCAAATAGTGTTGACAGATGTATTAGAATTTTATATAATTGAGATACCAAAAGCAAGGGAAATACTAAAAAAAGACCCCAATAATAAATTAGCACAATGGGTAATGTTTTTAGATAATCCTAACGAAAGTGAGGTATCAAAAATAATGAATGAGAACGAAGAAATAAAAGAAGCAATGAGTGAATTAGAAAAAATAAGTAAAGATAAAGAATTAAAGAGAGTAGCAGAATTAAGAGAAAAAGCAATAAGAGATGAGAAAAGCGGGCTAAGGTATGCTAGAGAAGAACGGAATAAAAGAAACAGAAATAAAAATAGCAAAAAAATTAAAACAAGAAGATATGTCTATTGAAAAAATATCAGAAATAACAGGATTAACTAAAGAAGAAATAGAAAAATTATAAAAATAATAAAAAGCAGAATCTTACTTATATAGTAAATTTCTGCTTTTATTTTATTATAATATTCTAAAATAAATTTTACAATTGAATATTAATATTAGAATTTGGATTTATATCTAATTTAGAAGCCACAGAAGAAAAATCTTCTTGAGCTAAAAAGCGGTTTAAATTTTTTACAGAAATACCAGTGCTAGATGCTAGAGTTTCAATTGAGTTTGGACATTCATTTTCTGTTAAAAAGCCTTTTAGTTTTGATAATTCTAAATTATCTTTTGGTTCACAATTAGGACAAACAGAATTGTTTGATACAAAAAAAGCACCACATCTTTTACACTTTTTAAATTCCATTTTTTTCTCCTCCTTTGTATCTAACTTGAGCATATTCTATCACATAAGAAAGAAAAAGGGAAGAGAAAAATAGAAAAATATCAATTTTTATTCTTTTATGTCTAATTTTATATGAACTTCTTTCAATTGTTCTTTCGTCACATTACCAGGAGCCCCCATCATTAAGTCTTGAGCCTTACTATTCATAGGAAAAGCAATAACATCACGAATTGTTGGACTTTCAGTTAAAAGCATAATCATTCTATCAACACCAGGTGCAATTCCAGCATGAGGTGGAGCACCATATTGAAAAGCATTAAATAAAGCTGGGAATTTTTCCTCTATATGTTCTTTATTATAGCCAGCAATTTCAAATGCCTTTATCATAATTTCTGGGTCATGATTTCTTACAGCGCCAGAAGAAAGCTCAATTCCGTTGCACACAATATCATATTGATATGCTACAATATCTAATGGATTCATAGTATTTAAAGCTTCCATACCACCTTGTGGCATAGAAAATGGGTTGTGGTTAAAAGCAATATTGCCATTATCATCTTTTTCATACATAGGAAAATCGGTAATCCAGCAAAATTGAAACATACTATCATCAATTAAACCTAAACGTTTTCCAAGTTCAGAGCGAATTTGACCTGCTAAATCAGTTGCTCTTGCTTCATAATCGGCAATAAAGAAAATAGTATCATCTGCCTTTAAATCAGCAAGCTCTAATAATTCTTTTTTCATGTTATCTGGAATAAATTTATCAATAGGTCCTTTAAAACTTAAATCTTCCTGTACTTCTAAATATCCAAGACCACCCATACCAATAGATTTAGCGAATTCAAGCATTTTCTCATGGAAGCCTTTTGACATATGACCTGTTACTTTTATGCTACGTACTGTTTTTCCAATGAAAGGTGCAAACGAGCATCTTTGGAAAAACTCAGTTACATCTACAATTACAAGAGGGTTTCTTAAATCCGGCTTATCTGTTCCATATTTAACCATAGATTCTTTATAAGGAATTCTAGGAAATGGATAGTTAGCCACTTTTTTATTTGAAAATTTTAAGAAAGTATTATATACAACTGGCTCAATTGCAGAAAAAACATCTTCTTGCGTTGCATAACTCATTTCCATATCAAGTTGATAGAACTCGCCAGGGGCTCTATCTGCTCTTGCATCTTCATCTCTAAAACATGGTGCAATTTGAAAATATTTATCAAAACCAGCTACCATTAGCAATTGTTTAAATTGTTGAGGAGCTTGTGGCAAAGCATAGAATTTTCCTGCGTGAAGTCTACTTGGTACTAAATAATCTCTTGCCCCTTCTGGAGAAGAACTTGTTAAAATAGGTGTTTGAACCTCTAAAAATCCTTGCTCAATCATTTGTGAGCGTAAAAATTGAATTACTTGTGCTCTTAAAATAATATTCTTTTTCAAAGCATCATTTCGTAAATCTAAAAAACGATACTGCAATCTTAAATCTTCACGTACATCGCTATTACCATTAATTTCAAAAGGTAAATTTTTTGTACGTTTTCCTAAAACTTCAATAGTTTGAATAGCAATTTCCACAAGACCTGTATCCAATTTTTCATTTACTGTTTCAGCGTCTCTCTTTCGTACAATTCCTTCCACACATACCGAAGACTCTAACGGAATATGCGAAGCAAAATCAACATCTGCACTATCTGCAGAAGTAACCACTTGGGTAATACCATACATATCTCGAATGTCTAAGAAAACAAGACCTCCTAAATCACGTATAGTTTCAACAAAGCCTGCAATTTTTACTTTCTTGCCTACATCTTCTAGGCGAATTTCATTGCAAGTATGAGTTCGATAAATACTCATCAAAAACACTCCTTTCTCTATGCAAGAAAAGACAAATTTTTTTGTTAAAAAAATTCTATATATACTTACAAATGAAACAAAATATTTCAATTTGCAAAAATATAAAATAAATAGAATTAATGAAAACAAAAAAATCGCCCATCTGCATAATGCAGGGACGAAATAATTTCCGCGGTGCCACCCTAACTTTGAAAATGAAACATTTTTGCTTCATTTCCCACTTTCTTTTTTCTTGCTCCAATGTGTTTCGTATACTTCCGTTTTTCTAAAAAGGCTCTCAGCGCATTCACCTTTTTTCTCTGTTTAGGAACTAAAAGCAACTTTCATCTTCATCGCAATTATTATTATATTTTATTATTTTACATAGTATATGCTCAAATGTCAAGGTTTATGAAAAAAATTGTGAAAAAAATTTTATAGTATACATCAATATAAAAGCAATAGTTATAAATAAAAAATGTAGAAAAATAGAAGAATTTTGTATACGATTTTCTTCATAAATAGGAAAAGACAAGCATATATATGTAATAGAAATAAAAATAAGGGGGATTTTTATGGAATATACAAAAGACATTGTATTAGAAATAGACCGCAAAAGACAAGTAGGGTTTTATAAGTTAAAAGACTGGACAAGCAACTTAAAAAAGGCAATGAAAGATAGCAAATTAATTGCATTTACGTTAGGATTGCTTGCCACTCTAATGGCAATCGACTTCGTATTAGTTAATTCTTTCTTAGAATTATTAAGTAGAATATAAAAACTTGCTAACAAAAGCGAGCCTAAAATTTTCTAACAAATGAAAATTTTAAGCTCGTATATTTATTTTAATATATTGGCGATGGTCTCCATACATCTACTGTAGTTCCATTTCCTAGTTGTCCAACTGTGTTCCAACCCCATGTCCATAAATGATTTTCTGTATCTAATGCCATACTATGTTCTCTTCCTACTGCTATTTGTGTAAATTTTATACTTGGGTTTGCTGGTATTGTAACAGGAACTAATGTTAATCTTTGAATATTTGTTCCATCTCCTAATTGACCATATTCATTTAAACCACAAGACCATAAGTCACCATTTTTATCTAAAACTATAGTATGCATAGTATTTGATTCTACTGTTTCAAATTTTATATTTGGGTTAGATGGTACTGTAATTTGTACTAACTCATTTTTTTGTTCTGTTGCTTCATTTCCTATTTGACCATTTTGATTTTGTCCTGTTGCCCATAGATTTCCGTCTGTATCAATTGCGAAAGTACATGTCATTCCAGCTGCTATTTTACTAAATTTTATACTTTCGTTTGATTTAACTGTAATTTTTTGTGGTGTCAATACATTATTTTCTGTAGTTCCATTTCCTAATTCTCCATAAAAATTATGTCCCCAACCCCATAAATTACCGTCTTCATCTAATGCCAAACTGTGAAAACCTGCTTCTATTTGCTTAATACTTCCTTGTATACCTGTAATTTGTACTGGTTTAGTCTGTTGAACTGTGGTTCCATTTCCTAAACGTCCTGCATCATTGCTTCCCCAAGCCCATAAATTGCCTTCTGTATCAACTGCTAAACTATGACTTCTTCCTGCAGCTATTTGTGTAAATTTTGCATTTGGTTTACTTTCTATTGTTACTTGTATTGGTTTGTTTTTATCTTCTTTCGTTCCATCTCCTAGTTGACCATCACTGTTATATCCCCAAGCCCATAAATTGCCTTCTGTATCAATTGCTAAACTATGATGAGATCCAGCAGCTATTTGGGTAAATTTTGCATCTGGTTTACTGTCTATTGTTACTTGAACTGGTTCAGTTCTATTTTCTGCTGTTCCATCTCCTAATTGTCCAACACTATTGTAGCCCCATATCCATAAATTACCATCTGTGTCTATAGCTAAACTATGGTTTTCGCCAGTTTCTATTTGTTTAAATTCTCGTTTTGTTTTTACTTCTACATTTTTACCTTCTTGAATGTCTTTTACAGATACATTTCCATTTTCATCACTAAATTCTACTGTATAATTTCCATATATGCATTTTTTGTTTTCTATATCAATATCTATACAAATACCCTCTGACTGTAATTTAAGTAAAACTTCTGCTACCGTTAAATTTTCTCCTTTTGCTACCTTTTCCATACTTAAAGTTAAAATTTCTGACTCTAATTTTTCCTTTATTGCTTCCATTTGGTATTGCTCTGCTCCACTTTTTGCTTTGTTGAACAATCCATTTTCACCTATTACTAAACTCATACTAACTCCTGCTAATATAATTAGTACAACAATAGTAATAACTAGTGCTATTAATGTAATTCCTTTTTCTTTTGTTCCTTTCATTTTTTCCTCCTTATATTTTAAAAAATTTCAGAATTATGTTCCTTAGTTCTTACACTTTTAATATATTATATTTTATTTTCTTTGTCAATATCCGAAAACTATTTTGCTACAACTTATTTACCATAAACTAATTATATTTCGATTTTTAATACTTCTAATAAAACCATTGAAAAAGCAAGAAAAATGGAGTAAAATAAAAAGGAAAAAATAGATAAGAAAGTAGGAAAAATATGATACTAGCAAATAATTGGAAAGATTATGAAATACTGGATATGGCAAACGGAGAGAAACTAGAAAGATGGAAGGACATTATATTAGTACGTCCAGACCCACAAATTATATGGAAAAATAAATCATTTCCACAAAAATGGAATAATATCAATGCAAGATATAATCGTAGCAACACAGGAGGTGGAGCATGGGAATATAAGAAAAAAGTGCCTTCCTCGTGGCAAGTAAGCTACAAAAACCTTACTTTTAATATAAAACCAATGGGCTTTAAACATACAGGATTATTTCCAGAACAAGCAGCAAATTGGGACTGGATAATAGAAAAAATAAAAAAAGAAAAAAGAGAAATAAAAGTATTGAATTTATTTGCATATACAGGAGGAGCAAGCGTAGCATGCTTATCTGCAGGGGCATCAGTTTGTCATGTAGATAGTTCAAAAGGAATGGTAGCATGGGCAAAAGAAAATGTAATATCATCTGGCTTGCAAGATAAAAAAATAAGATACATAGTAGATGACGTTGTAAAATTTGTAAATAGAGAAATAAGAAGAGGGAACAAATATGACGCAATCATAATGGATCCACCATCTTATGGAAGAGGAGCAAATGGAGAAATATGGAAATTTGAAGAAAATATAGGAGAGCTAGTAGAACTTTGCATGCAAGTATTATCTGATAACCCACTATTTTTCTTAATAAATTCTTATACTACAGGAATTTCTAGCACAGTACTAGAAAACATATTAAACTTAAATATCACAAAGAAATACGGTGGAAAAGTAGAAAACGGAGAGATAGGGTTACCTATGACAGATTCAAAACTAATTCTACCATGTGGCATCTTTGGTAGATGGGAGAGGTAGCAAGGGAGAAAACAGTGCAAAAATTAAATGTAATTTATGAAGATAATCATATTATTGTAGTAGAGAAACCAGTAAATATTCCTTCTCAAGGAGACAAAACAGGCGATGTAGATATGTTAAATATTGTAAAGCAATATATAAAGGAAAAATATAACAAGCCGGGAGAAGTTTATTTAGGTTTGGTTCATAGACTAGATAGACCAGTTGGTGGAGTAATGGTATTTGCTAAAACCTCAAAAGCTGCTGCAAGGTTAAGTGATGAGGTAAGGCAAAAGCAATTTAAAAAGAAATACTTAGCTATTGTTGATGGAAAGTTTGAAAAAGAAAAAGGAACGTTACAAGATTATCTTTTAAAAAATGAAAAACTAAATACTAGCAAAGTAGTAAAAGAAGGTACTAAAAATAGTAAATTGGCGGTGCTAGATTATGAAGTATTAAAATATAATGAAGAAATTGATTTGTCATTACTAAAAATAAATTTGCATACAGGAAGACATCATCAAATACGAGTACAACTAGCAAATAGTGGTCACAGTATTTGTGGAGACCAGAAATATGGAACAAGGGGAAGAGGTAAGCAAATTTGTTTATGGGCATATGAGCTAACACTTATACAGCCAATTACAAAAGAAGAAATGACGTTTCAAGTACTTCCTAAAAGTGAAGGTAGTTGGAATATATTAAAAGAAGTTAAAAATCTTTAGTTTATGTTAATTTTATAAAACATCAAAAATCTTATATGAAAATAATTTTTTTTATTTTCATATAAGATTTTTTGCGTTTTGTAAAAAAAATAAAAAACTCATTCTTATTTTCGTTAAAATAAATTCGACAAAAGAAGACAAAAACGAGGTGAAAAATGGTAGATAAATTTTGCAATTATTTAGTGAATAAAATAAGAAAACAAATGCCAGAAATAGATGATGAAAGAGCAGAGGTTATTCTTTATGGATTACAATTATTTATAGGAGAAATGCCAAAAATTTTTCTTATGTTTGCTATAGGAATTTTATTAGGAGTATGGTGGCAAACGCTACTTGCATTTTTCTTAATTCTACCATACAGAGTAGCATCAGGAGGATTTCATCTAAAAACACACATTGGTTGTTTCGTTTGTACAAATCTTGTATATTGTGGAAATGCATACATTAGCACTCTTTGGAACTTTCCAAATCAAATAACAAAATATATTACTATACTACTTATTTGGATTTTTGGACTTATAATGGTAAGTATATATGCACCTGCAGATACAGAAAATCTACCAATTCTAACGAAAAAAGAAAGAAAAACAAAGAAAGTTTTATCGTATATTCTTCTTAATGTAAATATGTTAGTGGCATTACTAATACCAAATGTAACTATATCTAACATACTAATTTTAGGAACAATATTACAAACGCTTTCAATTACAAGAATTGCGTATATCATAACCAAGAATAAATATGGATATGAAGAATATTTAAAACAACAGCAACAGGCTACAATTTAAGGTAATAGAAGTATTAGCCGGCAATACTTTATTATATAGTAAAAAATAATAGGAGGGAATTATTATGTTAAAATTATTAGTAAAAGTTGCAGAAAAATATGCAAAAACTACAAATACAGCTTGTGCTATATTAGGAATAATGCACCAACCAAAGATGCCTGCATCTTTAATAAAAAAAGATTAATCAAAAGATAAAATAATAAGGCATAAAAAACAAAAGAAAAACAAGATATTTTACTTTATCTTGTTTTTTTGTGGTTAATAAAATATCTCAAATTGTTGTGAAAAGAATTTACCATTCTTTGTTGTAAATAAATTCAAATTATTGTTTTTCTTTAATATTTGTCTTATTTCCCATAAGCCAAGACCAGTATTTCCTTCTTTAGTAGAATAGCCTTTTTCATATATTTTATCTGTATCAATATCTTTATTTTTATAAGTATTTTCAATAATTAATAATTGCATATGTTTTCTAGTATCTTTACGGAAAGTTACATTAATTATTTTTTCTTCACATTCAGATGCAGCCTCAATAGCATTGTCCATTAAAATACCAAGAACTCTAGTAAATTCATAAATTTTCATATGTAATTCATTCATATCTAAAAATGCTTCTAAGTGAATTTTAATTCCTAAACTATCTGCTTTATGGTATTTAGTAGCTAGCACATTGTATATTGCAGGATTATTAACAACCTTTGGACTTAATGTAGTTAAGTTATTTGAATGTTGAATATCTTCTACTAATTGAGAATAATATTTTTTCAAGCCTTCCATATCATTGTTATCCATGTAACCTACCATACCTTGTAATATGTTAGCAAAGTCATGGCGAAATGCTCTAGTGTTATCTTGTAAAATTTCTAATGTTTTATTATAAAGTTGTGCTTCTTCTAAATTAGTAGAAGTAGTTTCTAACTCAGATACAGTAAATAGTGTATATAAATTGAAAACAATATAAGCGATTAAACCTATCAAACTTAATAAAACAATATAAAAAGGTAAAACAGATGTGTAAAAATAAATAATATATATTTGTGTAGCAATTAAAATAATTCCTAGTATTGTATTGGCTACTAATAAGTATTTCTTTTTCTTATTTAGAATCTCAAATTTTGAAAAATTTAATTTACAATATTTTAATATAAAATAAATAAAAAATTCGGTAGCATATATGATTAGAGAAATAGCAAGTCTATGGATAGGTATGGTAGTTGCTACTATATAGTCAATGTTGAAAATCGAATAGTAAACTTTTGCAAAAATAGACTCGAGAATAGCTATAATTATAAAAGGAAGTATTAAAGCTATTATACTTTTTAAGAAGCTTACTTTTAAAATAAACATAATTGCCAAAAACATTACAATTAGATTAATATAGGCATTATAGGGCGCAGGAATAAATAAACGACTTATTATGCTAAATGCTGACATAATAATTACATATAAAATTTTTTGTTTTTTTGTAGCACTAATATTTAATATAATTGTAAATAAAAGCATAGAAACATATGCTTCTATAAAGTGGCAAGGTATATTTACTATATTAGCTAACTCCACATTCTCCGTCGTCAAACTATTCCAAATTGTTTGTAAAATTTCCATCATTTTTCAAAACCTCCATTACTTTATTTTTATATTTTGGTCCAATGTAGCATTTAACATCACTATTAGTATCAAAAGTAATAGTATTATCAACTGAACTAACATTGGTAATCTTATTAATATTAGCAATATACGATTTATGGCATCTCACAAAATTAGTTGGTAACTCCTCTGAAATCTTAGCAAAAGAACTATAAGTCTCATAAGTTCGATTATCAGTATAAAAAACTAATTTCATACCATCTTTTTTTATAAATCTAATACTATCTTCATTAATAATAGTATTGCGATTACTTAAACGAATAAATTCACTTTTCTTTTGAGTTCCGTGAATATCCTCAATCATACGCACAATCGTTTCTTCTAATCTCTCTATTGTAATTGGCTTAGGTATAAAATCAAACGTTTTATATTGGTAAGCAATTAGAACATACTCTAAATGAGCACTAGTAAATATGATATAAACTTGTTTATTTTGTTTACGAATTTCTTTGGCTAAATCCAAGCCAGATATTTTAGACTTTAAATCAATATCTAAAAAAATAACATTCACAATGTTAGATTTAATATATTTTAAAGTACTTTCAGGTTTAGTAGAAGAAAAAGTAACTTGTGCGTCCAAACTATGTTTAATGAACAATGACTCTAACATTTTATTAAGTCTATCTAAAATAGCCTTATTATCATCACACAAAACAAAATTTAACATTTTTATCCTCCGTACAAATATATAATCATATATTATAAATAGTAATGTAAAACAAAATTGGAAAAAATTACCTATTTTTTCGCTAGTTAAATAATAATGCAAAAATTTTGACTTGTCAATAGGAATAAGGGGATAAAAAGTGAAAAAATGTCGAAATATGCAAAAGCTAGTAAAATAAAGGAATATAAAGGAAATACAAGTAAAAAAATTTAACTAATAAATTTAAAAATAAAACAATAAATTACAGAAATATGTAGTACCTTATAAACATAATATATTTCCAGCTAATAAAAATAAATAAATGAAATGCAATTTTAGTTATATATAAATTTTTCAATTCATAAGATAAAGAAAGAACACAAAAAGGTAGTTAAGTGAAAATCAAAAAATTTCCACACTAATGCCTTAGAAAGGGAATATATGAAAAAAATAAAATATTTTTTAGGAATCGCTGTCATAATAGTATTTACATACAGCTTAATACTAATAGATAAAGATGCTACTATACAAACAACCTCACAGCAGTTAAGTAGCAAAAAAATAGAATGGGGAATAAAAAGAAATGACAATCACGCACAACCGGATTTAGGAAGCACAAACAAGAAAATACTAGACGAATATAAAGGAATAGCAATGGGAAATAAAGACTCAAAAAAAGTATATCTTACATTTGATGAAGGCTATGAAGCAGGATACACGCCAAAAATATTAGAAGTCTTAAAACAAAACAATGTAAAAGCCACTTTTTTCATTACGGCGCACTATGTAAACACACAGCCAGAATTAGTGGAAAAAATGTTACAAGAAGGGCATACAGTAGGAAATCACACAGTAAACCACAAAAGTATGCCATCTTTAAATTTAGAGCAAATCAAAAAAGAAGTAATGGACTTGCATACAGTTATTTACGAAAAATTTCAATATGAAATGAAATATATAAGACCTCCAAAAGGCGAATATAGCGAGCAAACAGTAGCATATTGTAATTCTTTAGGCTATACAACAGTTATGTGGTCATTTGCCTATGACGATTGGGACGAAAACAAACAAGGTAGAGAAGACTACGCAAAAAAGAAAATATTAGACAATATCCACAATGGGGCAGTTTTACTTTTACACGGAAATTCGAAAGACAATACCAATGTATTAGACAGCTGTATAAAAGAAATAAAAGCAATGGGGTATGAATTTGCAAGCTTAGACGAATTTGAAAGATGAAAATGCAAAGAAAAAAATAGAACTAGGGCCAAAATAAGATTAAATATAATCACAAGCCAAATAAGATTAAATATAATCACAAACTCAAACAAGACTAAACATAATTGCAAGTCTAAATAAGACTAAACATAATTGCAAGCCCAAATAAGACTAAATATAATCACAAGCCCAAAATAAAAAAAGAAAGGTAACAATCACAATGAGAAAGCCAAAAAAGAAACAAAATCGCTTTGAAGAATTGCTAGAAATTCCAAAAGAAATATCTTCTCAAAATCCCAAAATAACAATAATGGGTTTTGAAGAATTATTTGTAGAAAACTATAAAGCAATCTTAGAATATCAAGACTTCTACGTGCGTTTAAGCACTCATATTGGCATTATAAATGTAAACGGATTTGAACTAAAATTAAATGAAATGACCAACGATGACATTCTAATTACAGGAAAAATAGAAGGAATTGATTTTGAAAAAACAGTAGACGAATAAGGAGGATTTACTTTGTATATACAAATACTAAAAAATTACATATCAGGCTACGTAAGAATAACAGTAGAAGGATTTTTCATAGAAAGATTCATCAACTTATGTTTAAAAAAAGGAATTCTACTATGGAATAGTAAGCGAAAAAAAGCAACTTTGTTAGAAGTAAATATTCCAGTAAAAGACTTTAAAGAAGTAGCAAATCTAGCCAAACAAACACAAAATAAAGTAAAAATAAAAAGTAAAAAAGGAGTTCCATTTGTTGCTCATCGTTATAAAAAAAGAAGAATCTTTTTCCTATTTTTATGCTTCATTATAATAGGCATAACATTTTTATCCAATTTTGTATGGAATATTGAAATAATAGGAAATCAAAACATTTCAAAAGAAGAATTAGCCCAAAGCTTAAAAGAACAAGGGCTAAATATAGGTAGCTTCAAAAATAAAATAGATACGAAGCAAATTATTAGTAATATGCGATTAAACCGTAATGATTTAGCATGGATTGGCATTGACTTAAAAGGCACAAATGCCATTGTAAAAGTAGTAGAAGCAGATAAAAAACCAGAAATTGTAGCAGAAGATGAATATTGTAACATAATTGCAACAAAAGACGGAATGATTGAAAAAGTAAACGCGCTAAACGGTACACCCCTAGTAAAAGAAGGAGACATTATAAAAAAAGGAACAATTCTTGTAGGAGGGTGGTTAGAAGGAAAATATACAGGAACGCGCTATGTGCATGCAAATGGAGAGGTACAGGCAAAAGTTTGGTATGAAGAAAAAGAAAAAATAGAGCTAAACCAAACAGTAACAAGGAAAACAGAAAATGTGGAAACAAAATATTCCGTAAGAATAAATAATTTTACAATAAATTTTTATAAAACTCTTTCCAAATTTCAAAAATATGATACAATAGAAGAAA
>CANQFS010000039.1 GCA_947599825.1 uncultured Clostridia bacterium | reverse complement strand
AGTCATGCAAATTTTTATCTAACAAATTATTAAATAAATTTTTTTAGAAAAACTATTGACAATTAATAGTTAGTCTTTGTATAATACTATTTTTATTATAACACAAAGAGAATGCATTTTTCTACCTTTTTTACGAAATTTTATGCATATTATCGCTATTACATTATATTTTCCTATTTTTTGCTATGAAAGTATATCCTTAGTTTTTATTTTAAGTATGATTATTTTAGGTATGATTGTTTTAGGCATAATTATTTTAGGCATAATTTAATTATCCTACAATTTTTGGTCCTAATACTTTTCCGCCTAAAATGTGGAAATGAATGTGCATTACTTCTTGCCCAGAATCTTTTCCGCAATTTGCTATTACACGGTAGCCATTTTCTTTAAATCCTTCTTGCTCTGCTATTTTATTAATTGTAGTATAAATTTTTCCAATTAAGGCTTCATCTTCTTCTTTTAAGTCAGTTAGCTTGCTAATATGTTTTTTTGGAATCACTAAAATATGAATTGGCGCTGCTGGATTAATATCATGAAATGCTAATACGTCTTCATCTTCATATACTTTTTTTGAAGGAATCTCTCCTTTTATTATTTTACAAAAAATACAATCTTCCATTTTCATTTTCTCCTTTTTTAGTATCATTTGTACCATTGGGGACGTTTTCTTTTGGTACATCTGTCCCTAATGGTACCTAATGGTAAGTTATTCTAAAATTGCCTTGATACGTCTTACTCCTGCAGAGCTTGCTTCTTCTTTTTTAATTTTGAAGTGACCTAATTCTTTTGTATTTTTTACGTGAGGTCCTCCACATAGTTCTTTTGAAATATTTCCTATTGTATATACTGTTACTATATCTGGATATTTTTCAATAAACATACATTCTGCTCCAGAGTTTATAGCATCTTGCTTATTCATTTCTTCTACTGTAACTGGAATTTCTTCTTTTATCCATTTATTTACTAGTTCTTCTACTTGTTGTTTTTCTTCGTCTGTTAATTTATGGTCACAGTTAAAGTCAAAACGCATTCTTTCTGCTGTAATGTTAGAACCTCTTTGATGAATATTTTTATCTATTACTTGTTTTAAAGCGGCATTTAATAAGTGAGTTGCAGTATGATATTTTGTTTCCATTTCTCCGTTTCCTGCTAAGCCTCCCTTAAATTTTTGCTCTGAACCTGCTCTACTTTTTTCTTGATGCTCTTTAAATTTTTGGTTGAAGCCTTCTTCGTCTACTTGAATGCCTTTTTCCTGTGCTAGTTCTACTGTTAGTTCTAGTGGGAAACCATATGTATCATATAGTTTGAAGGCTAGGTCTTTGTCTAGTGTATTTCCATTTAAATGTGTTACAATTTTTTCAAATTCTTTTAGTCCTTTTTCTAGGGTTTTATTAAACTTGTTTAATTCGTTTGTTAAAACATCTAAAACGACTTCTTTGTTGTCGCTTAGTTCTTGATAATAGTCTTTATATTTTTCTATTATTATGCTTGCTAAGGTTCTTTCAAAGCCACTTTCTAAGTCTATTCCTATTTTCTTTGCATGACGAATCATTCTTCTAATAAGTCTTCTTAAAATATAGCCTTGGTCTGTATTTGATGGCTTTATTCCTGAGTTGTCTGCTGCAATAAATACTGCTGTTCTTATATGGTCTGCAATAATTCTAATGCTTTCTGGGTTTTCTTCATAAGTTGTATTTGACATTTCAATTATTTTGTCAATAATATCTTTCCAGATAGATGTTAGGTAGTTATCGTCTACTCCTTCTAAGATAGCAACTGTTCTTTCTACTCCCATTCCTGTATCTACGTTTTTATGTGGAAGTTCTTTTACACTGCCATCTACTTGTTTTTCATATTGCATAAATACATTGTTCCAAATTTCTACCCATCTTTCATCTTCTGGGTCGTGTTTTACAGGAACTGGATCTTCTGACCTCCAATAGAAAATTTCTGTATCTGGTCCACAAGGTCCTACTTCTCCTGCTATCCAGAAATTGTTATCTTTATTTAAATAGCTTATTCTTTCTTCCGGAATGCCTAAACTTTTCCATACATTTGCTGATTCTTCATCTCTTGGAATGGTCTCATCACCTTCAAAAACTGTAACTGCTAATTTTTCTACTGGAATGTTTAATACTTTTGTTAAGAACTCAAAACTCCAAGAAATTGATTCTTTTTTAAAGTAATCTCCTAAACTCCAGTTTCCAAGCATTTCAAAGAAGGTATGGTGTGTTTTGTCTCCAATTCCATCTAAATCGGTTAGTCTTACGCATTTTTGAACATCAGTTAGCCTAGTACCTAAAGGGTGTTTTTGTCCCATTAAATATGGTACTAATGGTTGCATTCCTGCGGTATTAAATAGTACGCTTGGGTCGTTTTCTGGAATTAATGGAGCACTTGGTATTATTTTGTGTCCTTTGCTTTCAAAAAATTTTAGGTAGTTTTCTTTTAAATCTATTTTTTGCATTTTTTATTTCATTCCTTTCTGTCTTCGTTAGCAAAACTTATAATGCATGAAAGATGTTCTCTTTCAAATTTCTTTTTGATTTTTAGTCTCTTTTTAACTTGGCTTATTATATTACATTTTTTTCTATTTTGCAACTGATTTATTTTGAGTAAAAAAATAATTAACTTTAAATACTTACTTGACTATATTTAAATAATAGTATATATTCATTTTAGTTTATATGCTAGAAATCATTATTAATTTTCTAGTATAAATATTTAATAATAAAAGGAGAAAAAGTTATGGAAGAAAATCAAAATGAAATTAAGCAAGAAGTTTCTGCAGCAACAGAAGAATTAAAAAATGAAACAGTAGATACTGTTAAACAAGTAAAAGAAAGTATGAAAAATGTAAATGTTAAAGAAGAAGCAAAAGTAACCAAAGGATTTGTATCAGAAATGTTTAAAAACCCACTTGGAAAAATAAAAGAAATAGCAAATGATTCTTCTAATACTAATTTTAAAACAGCAATTATACTTGTAATAATTTGGACTGTTGCATCATTACTTGGTTCTATTAGTTTTAAATATTTTTCTTGGAAGTTATTAGGAAGCACTTTACTTAGCTATATAAAAATAATATTAGCACCATTACTTACAGTAGTTATTATGTCAGCAATTATATTCTTATTAAATAAAAAAGAGAAAAAATCTTTAATAACTGTACTTACAACAGTTACTACAGCAAAATTACCAGTAATTATTGCAGAAGTAATTAGTTTACTAGTATTATTCAGTTCAAGTATTGTAAAAATTACAAATAAAATATCAGGATTTTGCTCTATTATTTCTACTGTATTTTTGTATTTTGCAATTCGCGATTTATATGGAGAAAAAGAAGAAAAAGTTTCTTTTAAAAATTTTGTAATTGTAGAAGCTATATACGTAGTAGTATCATTTGTAATATCTTATTTAGGAATTTATATTTAATTTATATTTAATGTATATATTTAACCATGTAAATTACATTTATCGTAGGTTAACTTTCTAAAAATGGCAAAGTGAAAGCTTTGCCATTTTTTCTATTATCATGATTTGTTGACACTAATGTAGTTTGATGCTATATGTAAGGCTTTCTCTTTTTATTTCCCTATTAATTCTAATCCCTCTACTTTTTCTATGGTTACTTTTGAAATAGTATTTTCAAGTGGCTTATATGGAATTTTTACTACTTTGTAATTGGTAGTATGCCCTTTTAAAAACTTGCCCTCTTGTTCTTCCCATAATACTTCTAATTCTTTTCCTATTTCTTGCTTATTATATTTTACTTCATTTTCGTGAGATAACTCAATTAACCTATTGCTTCTTTCTTCTTTTATTTTTCCATCTATTTGATTTCCGCATTACTGCTGCTTTTGTTCCTTTTCTTTGAGAATATTTGAAAATATGCATTTGATAGAAGTTAATTTCTTTTAAAAATGAATAAGTTTCTTCAAATTCTTCCTTAGTTTCTCCTGGAAAACCAACAATGATATCTGTGGTTAAAGCAACATTAGGATAGGCTTTTCTTAAAAGCTCAACTGCTTGTTTAAATTCTTCGATGGTGTATCTTCTATTCATTCTTTTTAAGGTTGCATCACAACCACTTTGAAGAGATAAATGGAAATGGTCACAAATTTTTTCTAATTTTGTAAGTCTTTCTATAAATTCTTCTGTAATTAAGGTTGGTTCTAACGAGCCTAAACGAATTCTTTGAATTCCATCTATATTGTGAATTGCCTCTAATAAATCTATAAGTGTGATATTTTCTTTTAAATCTTTTCCATATGATGCAACATGAATTCCGGTAATAACTACCTCTTTGATTCCTTTTTTTGCAATTTCTTCTACTTCTTTTACTACGCTTTGAATGCTTCTACTTCTTATATGCCCTCTTGCATAAGGAATGATGCAATATGAGCAAAATCTATCACAGCCATCTTGTACTTTAATAACTGCTCTTGTTTTTTCGGTATAATCTGTTGTTCCAAAGTCTAAGAATTCTTTTTGATACATTACATCAGTAACAATTTGCTTTGGACTTTCTCCTTCTTGAAATTCTTCTATATATTCAACAATTTTATTTTTTTCGTTTGTTCCATACACTAAATCGATTTCTTCTATTTTTGAAAGTTCGTCTTTAGCAACTTGTGCATAACAACCACAAGCTACTACTAATGCATTAGGATTTAATTCTTTTACTCTTCGAAGCATTTGCCTTGATTTTCTATCTGCCATATTTGTAACTGTACATGTGTTAATAATATAAATATCTGCTTTTTCATTAAATTCTTTTATTTCATACCCTTTTTGTAAGAATTTTTCTATCATTGCATTTGTTTCATATTGATTTACCTTACAACCTAAGGTACAAAATGCTACTGTTTGCTTCATTTTTTAATACATTCCTTGCATCATATATTTAGGTTTTTATATAAGGAAATGCCTATAAACCTTTTGTATAATAATATTATTTTGCATTATTGTATCATATTTTTCTTTTATTTTAAAGCACTTTTTTATATTTTTTGACTTTTATGTAAAACTATGTTATAATGCATTTATAAGAATTTTTATTTAAGGAGGAAATTTTTATGGTTATTACAACTAAAGTAAACGCAACTAATTACCTTTCTCCAGAAGAAGCCCAAAGTTTAGAGAACTCACTGGACAATCTGCTGGAAAGCTACCGGCTCAACAACAACAGTCTAAACTTGGAGTGGATTACTCCAATTTTGGGAACGCCACCCACTATTCCCAATTCGCCTGATTTGGACGCAATGTTGGACGCTTGGGAAGATCGTGCTGAGTACGGCAGAAAAGTAGAGTTCATTGAGAGGGTTCTAAAGGAACTTGCTGGATAACGGAAGCATTGCTTCCGTTTTTCCTTTTGTATTTTTAATTTAGAAAATTTAAGGCTTGCCATATTAAACTAAAAAATATTGCTATAATATTACATAAAATTGCCAATAACTCTTTATTTTTTTGTTTATTTGTTGTATAATAGAAATGGATTAGTAAATTTTAGGAGGTTTTATTATGTGGCCAGTTTGGTTAATTATTGCAGGCGTTTGCTTTATTATTGAAATGATGACAGTTGGTTTTTTCGTATTTTGGTTTGGTATTGGAGCGTTGCTTACTATGATAATTAGCTTTATTTTTCCAGATAATTTAATCTTGCAGACTAGCATTTTTGTTATTTCATCTACTTTACTAATTTTTTGTACAAAGCCTTTAGTTAAAAAATTATCAAAGTCTGACAAGAAGATTGCAACTAATGCTTATTCTATTATTGGTAAAAAAGGTATTGTAATGCAGGATATTAATCCTACTCACGGCGTAGGTCAAATTAAAGTATTAGGAGAGGTTTGGTCAGCAAAAACTGTTGATAATTCTATTATAAAAAAAGGAAGCGAAATTGAAATTACAGAAATTGATGGTGTAAAGGCAGTGGTAAAACCTATTTCTACAACAGTGGAAGCTACTATAAAATAGTTTTTAATTTAATAATCAGGAAAGTATTATATCCTTTTGTAGAAGTTACAAAATGGTAAGATATATCTCCTGAAGTATAAATAAAATAAAAGGAGGAACATTTATGGGAGGAATTATTTTTTTAATTGTGGTACTTGCTATTATTTGCATTATTGCATTTAAAACTATTAAAATTGTTAGACAATCAGAAGTGTATATTATTGAAAGACTTGGTAAGTTTCACAAAATTGCTGATGCTGGTTTAACCATCATCATTCCATTTTTTGACCATGTACGTAGTGTTGTTAGTTTGAAACAACAAACTATGGACATTCCACCACAAGGTGTTATTACAAAAGATAATGTTACAATTACAATTGATACTGTTGTATTTTATAAAATTACAGACCCTGCAAAAGCAGTGTATGAAATTCAAAGTTTGAAGAAGGGTATTGAGTACTTAGCTATTACTACAATTCGTGATATTGTTGGTAAAATGGATTTAGACGAGACCTTTAGTTCAAGAGATGCTATCAATGATAAATTAAGAGCTATTTTAGACGAAGCAACTGATCAATGGGGTTGTAAAATTGATAGAGTAGAAATTAAAGATATTACTCCACCTGCTGATATTCGTGATGCAATGGAAAAACAAATGAATGCTGAACGTAATAAGAGAGCTTTAATTTTACAAGCAGAAGGTGAAAGACAATCTGCTATTACTCTTGCAGAAGGTAAAAAAGAAGCTGCTATTTTAGAGGCTGAGGCTGATAAAGAAGCAAAAATTAGAAGAGCATCTGGTGAAGCTGAAGCAATTAAGAAAGTTGCAGAAGCAAAAGCTGAAGAAATTCATATGGTATATGATGCTATGATGAAAGCAAACCCAGATGATAAATTAGTTCAATTAAAATCTTTAGAGGCTTTGAAAGAAGTAGCAAATGGTGATGCTAATAAGGTATTTATTCCTTTTGATGCAACATCTGCTTTAGGTAGCCTTGGTGCTATTAAAGAAGTTTTAACTGACAATAAGAAAAGTTCTAAAAAAGAATAATATTAACTAAATACCATTAAAAAAGCATAGAAAAATAGTTTTTTGTACTATTCTCTATGCTTTTTTGTTTTATTTTTATGCTGTTCTTTTCCATACATGGACAGTTATAAATTCATTTTGTACGCTAAACTCAGTGCCATTTCCAACAGCTGATGTATCAGTTGTTGTAGTTGATATAGAATGAGTATGTCCTTGATCGCTTCCTGTACCTTCGGTACAATAATCTTTCGAAGTAATCGTACTTATTACACCTTCACCTGGAAAACTATAGAGATTCCAATAACCATACGCCCAAACACTATTGCCTTGCGAGACGTCTGCGTCGTGAAATCTAGGAATCATTTTTGGAATTTCTGCAAGCGTCAATACATGTGCTTCTGTTGTAGAATTTGCTTTTTGATATATATGCGTATGACTTGGTAGATTAGCTGTTGTCAATGTAACTTTATTTGAGCCTCCTGTTTGTCCACTTGTTCCACTACTACTTAAAAGTGTTTTTCCTTCTCCGTAACTTTCCCATGTTCCTCCAAATTTTGATGCAGGGTTTGTTGCATCTGTTGATATATAGATACTTCCTACTGGATATGCTTCTAATTTAATTTGGCTACTCAATTGACTTATTGCACTACTTAGGTCATTTTTTGTTACGTAATTACTACTCATAGTAGTTATTTCTTGCTTCAAGTTACTTACTTCTGTTTCTAGTGAAGATTTTGCTGTTTCTAGTTCTTTTATTTTGCTTTCATCGTTTGTTAATTTTTCACTTACAGATGTCAATTGCTCATTTAAGCTATTTATTTGTGCATCTTTTCCTTTTATTGCTGAATCGTTTGCTGCTACTTGTTGTTTTAATGTATTTACTTCATTTTGTAAAGAATCAAGTTGTTGTTGTTTATCTTCTATGTCTGTTTCACTTTGTGCTATCTGCTCTTTTAGTTCATCTATTTGCTTTTGTTTTTCTTCTATTTTACTATTTCCTGTATTGACTTCATTTTGTAAATTGCTTATTTCTTCATTTAAATTTTGTATTTGCTCTTGTAATTGTTGCCTTTGTTGTTGCTCATTTTCTAATTGTGATTTTAAATCTTCAATTGTTTTTGATAGTTCATCAATTGTTCCTTCTATTTCTCCAATTGCAGGTGTATCATAATAACCCTCTTGCTCTATTTGTGTATATAGTTCATTCATTCTTGTTTGTTCTTCTATTTGTGCTAATTCTGTGTTCTCCTTTGCTTTTTTGGCCATTGTAAATAAACCATTTTCACCTATTGTTAAGTTTAGGCTTATTCCTGCTAAAATTATTAAAACTATAATTGTTACCACTAGTGAAACTAATGTAACTCCGTGGGGTTTCATATATAGAGAATTGTTTATTTTTTTATTATTTTGTGTTTTTGTGATTTTACTACCTTGATTTTTATAAGTTTCATTACTTTGTTCTTTTATACTTTTATGATTTTTTTCTACCTTTTTCATTGGCTTCCTCCTTCATTTTTTGCTTCTTCTTATTTTTTTCATTATATATTTGAATTCGGCTAAGCACAATGAATTAGAACTTTTTAGCTAATAACTTTTTTACATAATTTTTAATGCTTACTTTTTGCAATTAAAAAAGCAAGCCTAAAATTTTCTTGCAAATGGAAATTTTAAGAAAATTTAAGGCTCGCCATATTTATGAGGAGAACTTTCCTACTATATAAAAAAGCATAACAAATAGATGAAAATCTGCTTGCTATGCTTTTTACGTCTTACTTTTATTCTGTTCTTTTCCACACGTGGACAGTTATATATTCATTTTGTACGCTAAATTCAGTGCCATTTCCAACAGCTGATGTATCAGTTGTTGTAGTTGATATAGAATGAGTATGTCCTTCGTCGCTACTACCGGCACTAACAACCGTCCACCAATCACTACCTGGAATATTGAATTGACTCCATATACCATACGCCCAAGCACTTTCATTGGTTTCATGGTAAAATCTAGGAATCGATTTTGGAATCTCTGCAACCGTCAATACATGTGCTTCTGTTGTAGAATTTGCTTTTTGATATGTATGCGTATGACTTGGTAGATTAGCTGTCGACAATGTAACTTTATTTGAGCCCCCTGTTTGTCCACTTGTTCCACTACTACTTAAAAGTGTTTTTCCTTCCCCGTAACTTTCCCATGTTCCTCCAAATTTTGATGCAGGGTTTGTTGCATCTGTTGATATATAAATACTTCCTACTGGATATGCTTCTAGTTTTACATTTTTCATTTTTTCATCTAGTTCGTTAATTTGCCCTTGTAACTGTGATTTTAATTCTTCTATAGTTTTAGATAATTCATCAATTGTACTTTGTGTTTCTCCTATTGCAGGTGTATCATAATAAGTTTCTTGTTCTATTTGAGTATATAGTTCATTCATTCTTGTTTGTTCTTCTATTTGTGCTAATTCTGTGTTCTCCTTTGCTTTTTTTGCCATTGTAAATAAGCCATTTTCACCTATTGTTAAGTTTAGGCTTATTCCTGCTAAAATTATTAAAACTATAATTGTTACCACTAGTGAAACTAATGTAACTCCGTGGGGTTTCATATATAGAGAATTGTTTATTTTTTTATTATTTTGTGTTTTTGTGATTTTACTACCTTGATTTTTATAAGTTTCATTACTTTGTTCTTTTATACTTTTATGATTTTTTTCTACCTTTTTCATTGGCTTCCTCCTTCATTTTTTGCTTCTTCTTATTTTTTTCATTATATATTTGAATTCGGCTAAGCACAATGAATTAGAACTTTTTAGCTAATAACTTTTTTACATAATTTTTAATGCTTACTTTTTGCAATTAAAAAAGCAAGCCTAAAATTTTCTTGCAAATGGAAATTTTAAGAAAATTTAAGGCTCGCCATATTTATGAGGAGAACTTTCCTACTATATAAAAAAATAAAAAAGCGCTACTGTTTTAGTAACGCTTTTTATTTGCTCATATAAATTTTTTACTGGTTAATAGGAACCCCTTTTAACCTTTTAATAGACCTTTGATACATTCTTTGTAATTCTGTAAGCTGCTTTCGTACATACTAGTCATTTCTCTTGCATAGTAGCTTGCTATTAGACTTAAGTTTTTAATGTAAATTTTAGAAATGATTTTCTTTTGCATAGTCAGTATTTCTAGTTGCCTTTCTGTATTTGTTTCCTCCTCTAGGCCTAATTTTTCCCGGTAGTGCTCATATAGCTCATTTACTTCCGGTGCTACTTGTGAATAAACTTGCTCTAATGCTTCTTCATATTTTTTCATGTTTGCCCTCCACTTTTGCTTTATTAATATTTTTCAATAATAGTATATTAGCATATATTTTTTATTATGTCTAGATTATTTTAAGTTTTTTTGTCGAATTTTGTATGTAATATGCATTTAATTGTACAAATTGCATTTACTTTACAAAATTTCATTTAATCTACAGAATTGCATTTAGCTTACAAAATTGCATTTAGCTTTTGACTTGACACAAATTTTGTATATTCGTTTGTTATTTTATAGTGTCATCTTTTATATAATACTTCGTTCCTATCATTTTATCTGGCAAGTATTGTTGCTCTACAAAATGACCTGGATAGTCATGTGGGTATTTATAACCATTTGCATATCCAAACTGCTCCATTCCCTCTGCTGGCGCATTACGAATGTGCATTGGAACTTCCCCAGTATCTTTATTTTTTACATCTTCTAGTGCTTTATTAATGGCAAGATAAGAGGCATTCGACTTTGGTGATGTTGCTACATATACAGCCGCTTCTGCTAAAATGATTCTTGCTTCTGGCATTCCAACCATATGTACTGCTTGCATTGCAGAGTTTGCTACTACTAATGCATTAGGATTTGCCATTCCTACATCTTCCGAAGCGCAAATTACAATTCTTCGTGCTAAAAACATAGGATCTTCTCCTCCATTTAATGCTCTTGCTAAATAAAATATAGCTGCATCTGAGTCGCTTCCTCTCATTGATTTTATAAATGCACTAATATTGTCGTAATGACTGTCGCCATTTTTGTCAAAAATAGCTTTCCTATTTTGAACACTATCAGCAGCAATTTGGTTGGTAATTTCAATAATTCCATCGTTATTTACTTTGGTAGTAAGAACGGCTACTTCTAGCCCATTTAAAGCTGTTCTTACATCACCATTTGATACTTCTGCAATTTTTCTTAATGTTTCATCTTCTATTTTTATTTTATAACTTCCAAGCCCTTCTTCTGATACTAATGCCCTTTTTAAAACTTCGTAAATGTTTTCTGTAGTTAATGGTTCTAATTTTACTACCATTGAACGAGAAATAAGTGCCTTATTTACTTCAAAATAAGGATTTTCAGTGGTTGCTCCTATTAAAATAACTGTTCCATTTTCTACATAAGGAAGCAGTGCATCTTGTTGCAATTTGTTGAAACGATGAATTTCATCGATGAATAAAATGCATTTTCCAGTAGGGTTCAACATTAGATTGCTTGCTTCTATAATAGCATTTTTTATATCTGCTACTCCTGCTGTTACAGCATTTATTCTGGTAAATTTATATTTTGTTGTTTCACTAATTACTCTGGCAAGTGAAGTTTTTCCACAGCCTGGAGGACCCCATAAAATAATACTAGATAATCTATCTGCTTTTATGGTACGATATAAAATTTTGTCTTTTCCTAGAATATGTTCTTGCCCTACATATTCATCTAATGTTTTTGGCCTCATTCTGTAGGCAAGTGGCTTGCTTAGGTCTACCATTTTATGCTTCCTTTCAATTTTTGCATTTTTGCATTTATTTTCTTGTTTCTTTATGATACAAATTTTTTCTTATTTCCCTGCTTCTTTATAATACAGGTTTTTCTTATTTTATTGTTTCTTTATAACACAAGTTTTTCTTATTTTTCTGCTTCTTTATAATACAGGTTTTTCTTATTTTATTGTTTCTTTATAACACAAATTTTTCTTATTTTCCTGCTTTTTTATGATACAAATTTTTTTATTTTTTGCACAGTTCATATAAAATTACCTTGCTAGATTTTTTAAGCCTATTTTTATTATTTCTTCTACACTTAATGTTTCTTTTTCTATATTTTCTAAAGCTTTTTCTATTTCTTTTTTGCTATAGCCTAATACTTGCAGAGCAGAAATTGCTTCTGATATTTTTTCATTATTTTCTTCTACATTTTCTAACTTAATACTAGACTCTTCTTCTACGTTTTCTTCTTTTTTAATTTTATCTTTTAATTCTAGTATAATTCTTTGTGCACCTTTTGGACCAATTCCTGGAAGTGCTTTTATTTTTGCTACATCATTGCTTATTACTGCTAAGGCAAATGCAGATGGGCTAATGTTTGACAAAATGCCAATTGCTGATTTTGCACCTATTCCACTTACCGATAATAATAATTCAAACATTCTAAGTTCTTCATTTGTATTGAAACCGTACAAACTCATTTCATCTTCTTTTACTTTTAAATAAGTATATACTTTTATGGTCTGACCAATTTCACCTAATGTTTCAATTGCAGTTTCTGACATAAACACTTTGTAGCCTATTCCGTTTACTTCTATAACAATATAGCCTTTTGTTTTTACTTCTAAAGTTCCTTTTAAATATGCGTACATGAGTTTCTCCTTTTTCTTTTTATAGTCATATTTTATCATATATTATATTTTTTGCAAGTATTTTATACAAATTTTTGTTTGTATTTGTAATATAATTTTTTTATTTCATTCGTTATTACATATTTTTTACATTTTATATGAATTTTCTAGATTTTTTCTCGTATTTTTCTTGACTTTTGCTTTTATTTGTATTAGAATAATATAGCGTAGTTATGTAATGGACTTATTTTAATATATGAACTTCTCCCCGGTAGTTCAAGTATTAGAATAGTTTCATATAAATTATTATTAAATGAATGGAGGGTATTTATTACCATGAATAATACAACACATAGCGTAAAGAAAAGTGAAATCGAAAGAAAATGGTATATTCTAGATGCTGCTAATAAACCTTTAGGTAGAGTAGCAACAGAAGCTGCTAAAATTTTAAGAGGAAAACATAAACCAACTTATACACCAAATATAGATGTTGGAGACCATGTTATTATCATCAATTGTAAAGATGCTGTTTTAACAGGAAGAAAATTAGACCAAAAAGTATACAGAAGTCATTCAGGATATATTGGTGGAATGAAAGAAACCTCTGCAAGAGTTATGATGGAAAACAGACCAGAACAAGCTATGATGCTTGCTGTAAAAGGAATGCTTCCACATAATAGCTTAGGAAGACAAATGGTAAAAAAATTAAGAGTATATGCTGGTAGCGAACATGAAAATATTGCTCAAAAACCAGAAATTTGGGAGGTAAAATAGTATGGCTAAAGCAAAATCAGTAAAAACTGCTTTTTATGGCACTGGAAGAAGAAAAAAATCTATCGCTAGAGTAAGATTATTAGAAGGAACTGGCGT
>CANQFS010000038.1 GCA_947599825.1 uncultured Clostridia bacterium | reverse complement strand
TTAAAAATTTTACAAAAAAAATAAGCATTTTCAGTGCTTAACAAAATTTTTTTATTAAGAAAGTGTCAAACTTCCGTGCTACTTTTTTAAAGTATTTTTTTGTTTTTTCCTTTTTCAAATATATTATATAACCTTTATTAATTTTTTCGAAAATATTTGACAAAATGCCCATTTCCGTATACAATTATAGGTGATTTTGATAATGTAAAAGAAAGGGGACAAATAAGTATATGAGTAACTTATTACATGTTGGACTAGATGTTGGATCCACTACTGTCAAAATCGTTGTAATGGACGAAAATTTAAATGTAATTTATTCTAATTATCAACGACATTTTTCTGATACAAAAAATACTGTTTGTAATGTATTAGAAGATTTAATAGAAAAGTATAAAGACTGCGAGTTTACCGTTGCTTTAACTGGCTCTGGTGCTATGTCTGCAGCCAAATTCTTAGATTTGCCTTTTATTCAAGAGGTTGTTTCTTGTAAAAGAGCAGTAGAAAAATATATTCCAAAAACTGATGTTGTAATTGAGCTTGGTGGAGAAGATGCCAAAATTATCTACTTTGATAAATCTATTGAGCAACGTATGAATGGAACTTGCGCTGGTGGAACTGGTGCTTTTATTGACCAAATGGCTTCTTTATTAAATACTGATACTGAAGGTTTAAATGAACTTGCAAAAAATCACAAAATGATTTATCCAATTGCTTCTCGTTGTGGTGTTTTTGCAAAAACTGATATTCAACCTTTATTAAATGAAGGTGCTGCTAAAGAAGATATTGCGGTTTCTATTTTCCAAGCCGTTGTAAATCAAACTATTAGCGGTTTAGCACAGCGGAAGACCTATTCGTGGAACTGTTGCTTTTTTAGGAGGTCCTTTAAATTATTTGTCTGAACTTCGCGCACGTTTTATTGAAACTCTTCATTTAGACGAAGAACATATTATGGTTCCAGAAGAAGCCCACTTATTAGTTGCAAAAGGTGCTGCCTTAGATTCTTTAGAGGCTCATTCTATTTCTAATGAAAAATTAAAAAGTAAAATAGAAGTTTTAAGAAATTCACATGATGATACTACTCACCCTTTGGCACCTTTATTTAAAACAGATATAGAATATGAAGAATTTAAGAAAAGACATGAAAAAGATAAGGTTAAAAAGGGAGAACTTACAAATTTTAAAGGAGACGTCTTTGTTGGAATTGATGCTGGTTCTACTACAACGAAGTTAGTTGTTATTGATAGAGAAGGAACACTTTTATACTCTTTATATGGAAGTAACGAAGGAAATCCTTTGCAAAGTGTTATTAAAATGTTAAAACAATTATATTCTGTTCTTCCAAAAGAAGCAATTATTCGTTATAGTGGTGTTACAGGTTACGGCGAAAAACTAATTCAAACTGCTTTAAATGTTGATTTAAATGAAATTGAAACTATTGCTCACTATACGGCTGCAAAAGAATTTATGCCAAAGGTAACCAGTATTGTGGATATTGGTGGGCAAGATATGAAATATATTCGTATGAAAAACGGTGCTATTGATAATATTATGCTAAATGAAGCTTGTTCTTCTGGTTGTGGTTCTTTTATTGAAACTTTTGCAAAAAGTTTAAATCTTTCTATTGAAGAATTTGTTGAAAGTGCATTAGAGGCAAGAAGACCAGTAGATTTAGGCTCTCGTTGTACTGTTTTTATGAACTCTAAAATAAAACAAGCACAAAAAGAAGGTTATAGCGTAGGCGATATTTCTGCAGGACTTTCTTATTCAGTTATTAAAAATGCTATTCAAAAAGTAATGAAGGTAAGAGATGTTAAAACTTTAGGTGCACACATTGTAGTTCAAGGTGGAACTTTTTATAATGATGCTGTTCTTCGTGCTTTTGAGTTAATTGTTGGCAGAGATGTTGTAAGACCAGATATTGCCGGTTTAATGGGTGCTTATGGTGCAGCCCTTCTTTCTAAAGAACAATATGAAGCAAATTTAGATATGGAATATCACTCTACCATTTTAGGATTAGAAGAATTAGATAAACTAGAAATCACGACTTCCCACGTTCGTTGCAATGGTTGTGAAAATCACTGTTTACTTACTATTAACAAATTTAGTAATGGTGCAAAACATATTTCTGGAAACCGTTGTGAAAAGGGTGCAGGTATTGTTTCTGAAACAAAGAATTTGCCAAATGTTATGAAATATAAATATGAAAGATTATTTTCATATACTCCTTTGGAAGAAGATAAGGCTCCTCGTGGAACTATTGGAATTCCTAGAGTTTTAAATATGTATGAAGATTATCCTTTCTGGTTTACTTTCCTTACGAGTTTAGGCTTCCGCGTTATTCTATCTGAAAAAAGTAATAGAAAAACCTATGAAAAAGGTATGGAATCTATGCCATCAGAGTCTGTTTGCTACCCTGCAAAACTTTCTCATGGTCATATTGTATCTTTAATAAAGCAAGGAATTACTACTATTTTTTACCCTTGTGTTCCTTATTCTAGAAAAGAATATAAAAAAGCAGACAACCACTACAACTGTCCTATTGTTATTTCTTATTCTGAAGTGTTAAAGAACAATGTAGAAGAATTGCAAGATAAGAAAATTACTTTCTTAAATCCATTTTTACCTTTCGAAAGTAAGCATTTAGTAGAAACTATGATGGATTTACCAGAATTTAAAAAATATAATTTTTCAAAAAAAGAATTATTAGAAGCTTCTAAAAAAGCAGAAGAAGAATATCAAAACTATAAAAATGACATTCGTAAAAAAGGCGAAGAAACTCTAAAATATATGGAAGAAAACAAGTTACATGGTATTGTTTTGGCAGGAAGACCTTATCATACTGATCCTGAAATCAACCATGGAATTGATACTCTAATTACTTCTTTAGGTCTTTGTGTTTTAACTGAGGACAGTATTTCTCATTTAACAGAAGCAAAACGACCTCTAAGAGTTGTAGACCAATGGGTTTACCATGCAAGGTTATATGCAGCAGCAGATTTTGTAGGAAAGCACAATAATTTAGAGTTAGTACAGTTAAATTCTTTTGGTTGTGGTGTTGATGCTGTTACAACAGACCAAGTAGAAGAAATTTTATCAAGTTATGGTAAAATGTATACTTTAATAAAAATTGACGAAATTAACAACTTAGGTGCTGTTCGCATTCGAATTCGTTCACTTTTAGCTAGTATGAAAAAGCGTGAAACACTAGCATTAAAGCAAGAAGGCGGAAATTATGAATGCAACAAAGTTATTTTCACCAAAGATATGAAAAAAGATTATACTATTCTAATTCCACAAATGGCACCAATTCATTTTGAATTATTAGAATCTGCTGTAAAATCTTCTGGCTATAATGTAGAATTGTTAAGAGAATGCACAGACCATACTGTTGAAACTGGTTTAAAATATGTTAATAATGATGCTTGTTATCCATCTATTTTAACAACAGGGCAAATGATTGAGGCGCTTCAATCTGGAAAATACGATTTAGATAGAACTGCTTTAATTATGTCTCAAACAGGTGGTGGTTGTAGAGCAACTAACTATATTGGATTTATCCGCAAAGCTCTAAAAGATGCCGGTTTTGAGAAGGTTCCTGTTATTTCTTTCAACGTAGTTGGTATGGAAAAAATGCCAGGTTTTAAAATTACTATTCCTTTAGTGGAAAGATTATTAAAAATGGTTGTATATGCAGATTTACTTCAAAAAATGCTTACTAAAAATAGAGCTTATGAGGTAAATAAAGGTGAAACTCAAAAATTATTTGATACTTGGATGGAAAAATGCAAGAAACTTCTTGAAAAGTCAACTATGAGTGAATTTAAGCAAAGCATTTATGATATTGTAAATGATTTTGAAAAAATAGAACTTGATACTTCTGTTCAAAAGCCAAAAGTAGGAATTGTAGGAGAAGTGTTAATTAAATACCACCCTTTTGGAAATAATTTTGTTGCTAATAAATTAGAAGAAGAGGGTGCAGAAGTTATTCTTCCTGATTTTATGGGATTTGTAAAATTTATTGCAACTCATAAAATTACTTTTAACCAATTAATTAAAACAGACCCTTTAAAGGCAAAAATATTTAAAACAGCAATTAAATTAATTGATATTTTGGAAAAAGATGTACGTATTGCACTTTCAGAATCTAAGAAGGGTTACTTACAACCATGTGATATTTGGCACTTAGAAGACCAAGTAAAAGATGTTTTATCTATTGGTAACCAAACCGGTGAAGGTTGGTTCTTAACTGCCGAAATGATTGAGTATATGGAACATGGCATTCCTAATATTGTATGTGTTCAACCATTTGCCTGCCTTCCAAACCATGTTGTAGGAAAAGGAGTTATTAAAACTATTCGAAATAAATATCCAGAGGCTAATATTTCTCCTATTGACTATGACCCTGGTGCTAGTGAGGCTAACCAAACAAATAGAATTAAATTGCTTATGACAGTAGCTAAAGATAACTTAAATAATCAAAATAAGTTTAAAAAAGCTGTTGAAATTGAAAATATGGATAAAGCAGAAAAATCTAAAGCAGAAAGCCCTTTAATTTAGGCTTTCTGCTTTTTATATAGTAGGACCTTATAAATATGGAAAGCCTTAGATTTTCTTAAAATTTCTATTTGCTAGAAAATTTTAGGCTTGCTTTTTTTCTTTAAGTCCTAAAATACGGACAGATGCTACTGGTATTAGAACTATTATGTATGGCACTATGTATCTTGATTTTGCTTCCCATAAGATGTGGAATGCAAATCCTCCAATGAAAATTGTTATTAAAAATAGTAATTCTAGTGAAAGATTTTTTCTATTCTGTATTAATACAATTAAACTACATACACAACTAATTAGTAATAATGTTTTTTGATAAAATGTTAATGGTCCTATTACATTTTCTAGTGAAACATAGCCTACATTATTATTTTCTATTGCAGAGTATGTATTTTCTGTCCACATGGAAGCAATTTTATCTCTATAAAATTCAAATGCTTCTTTTTTATTTTGCATAAAATAGTTTAACCTATTTTTTATTTCCTGTGGATATTCTTCTCTGGCTTTTTCTGGTTCTTTTAATGCTAGTTCTCCTCTTGCTTCATTATACCAACCATTTCCTCTCCAACTTTCTTCCATTGCCATTAAAAAATAACTTATATTTGGATATGCTTTGCTTTTATCCATATTGTATTTGTTTAAATAATAGTTTTTTACTAAGGTTGATGGAACAATTGAAATTATTATATATAAAATTATGATTCCTATTTTTGTTATATTTTCTTTCCAAGTATTACTTTCTTTTTGGGTTATTCCTTTTATTAAGCTTAAAATTAAGTAAATTACTGTTGCTATAATAAATATTAAGCTATTCATTCGCATCATATATGCTATCATTGTAAATATTGAAGCCCATATTGGATATTTTATTTCATTTGTTTGGCTATAGCGCATCATGAAGTAAACTGAAAATAAGCATAGTGCTAGGCTTGGAATGTCTCCATAGATGAAAGTTGTTAACATTGGCAAAGAGATGAAGGTGAATATTAATGTAAATAGTAATATTTTATTGGTTTCGTACTGTTTTGCTAGTTGCTGACTGATTTTATATAGTGCTATTACTATTGCTATTGTTCCTATTATGTTGAAGCCTCTTAATATTGCGATTCCGTCAAAGTGAATTAGTCGAAATACTAAACTAAATACAAAGGCTAATGAGATTTGTTGATGATATGCTTGCATATAGTCTCTTAATGGAATTCCTGCATATGTTAAGTTTGGTAAATATTCTTCTAAATTGTTTCTATAGAAGGTTTGTGCTAAGTTACAAGCGTGTATTTGGTCTCCTACAATGCCTGGCCTAATTATAATTACCCATGCTATTTGAAATATTATATATAGTGCAAATGCTGTTCTATAACAGTATTTTCTTATTTTTTGTTTTTTTTCTGTATCTTCACTAGTGTATAGTTTTTCATTTACAATTTTGGTTACTGAAAATATTATTATTCCTAGTGCTATTAGTCCTATGATATAAATTATTGAGTTTGTAGTAATTGTTATATGTTCAGATAAATCTAATTTTGCTGTATAAAATATATTTAAAATTATAACTGTACTTAAGAATATTATTCCTATAATTTGAATTATTTTTTTCAATTGTTTTCCCCTTTCTTTTTTCTTTTGATTTTTTCTTTTGATTTTTTATTTTCGTTTTTATATTTTTATGCTTCCATTTTTTACTATTTTTTTATAATTAGTTGATTTATTCTTTATCTCATTTTCACACGCATTATAACATATCTAGCTTGATGAGTCAAAATTTTAGTTTTTCTTGTTATGCCTCCTATTGCACAATTCTTTTTTTTATGGTAAAATTCGTGCAAAAGAGGCATTTTATTTGAAAGATATAATCTTTTACTATATGGGCCTTGCAAAAAAAAAATTGAAAGGAATGGATTTTTTTATGTTAGAAAAATTGAAAAAAATAGATTTAAAATATTATCATATTGCTCTTATTATAGTAGGAATTATTTTTATTTCACTTTCTATATTTCATAGCAATATGTGGTTTGATGAAAGTTATTCTGTTGCTATTTCAAGACATTCTTTTTCTGAAATTTGGAATATTACAGCTCATGATGTTCACCCTGCTTTTTATTATTTTTGTTTACATACATTAAGTTTCTTTTTTGGAAGTAATTTGATTGTTTATCGTATTTTTTCTGCAACAACCATTGCTTTACTTGGTATTTTAGGTTATACCCATATTCGTAAAGATTTTGGAGCAAAGGTAGGCATTTTGTTTTCTTTTTTAGCTTTATTTTTACCAGTTGCTAGCCAATATGCATGTGAAATTAGAATGTACTCTTTAGGTATGCTTCTTGGAACTATTATGGCTATTTATGCTTACCGTATTTTTCAAGGAAAAATTGGTAAATTGACTTTCTTTTTCTTTGGTATTAGTAGTTTGCTTGTTTCTTATACGCATTATTATGGTTTAATGCTAGCTGGAATTGTTAATTTACTACTTTTTGTTTATTTATGCATTCATAGAAAAGATAGAAAAAAAGATTTGACCGCCTTTGTTATAACTGCTATTTTACAAGTTCTTGGCTATTTACCTTGGCTTATTTGTTTTATTACTCAACTAAAAGGCGTTTCTGGTGGTTTTTGGATTACTTTATCTTTCCCAGGCACCATTTATGATATTCTAACTGTTCAATATAGAGGAAATTTATCTTTTGCCCCTATTTTACTATCTACTGCATTTTATGCCTACATTATTTTTCTTATTTCTTCTACTAAAAAAGAGGAAAGAAAGCCTGGAATTTTAGGTATTATTATTTATATTTTGATGATTCTTATTCCTTTGGTTTTCTCTTTGTGCATGGCTAGTGTTATTTTATTAAATCGCTATTTATTAATTGCAACTGGTCTTCTTATTTTTTCTATTGCCTTCTTTATGGCAAAGGATACAAAAACTTGGAGAGTTATTACTATATGTACTATTATTGTTGTTATGGCTATTTTTAGTAATATTAGTATGATGAAGGAAAATTATGCTGCAAGTAATACCGATTGGCTTGATTATATGAAAAATGAGATTGAGGAAGATGATATTATTGTGTATTGTAATGCAATAAATGGCGCTGTTATTACAACTAATCTTTCTAATTATTTTGATAATCAATCTTATTTTTATGATAAAGAGCATTGGAACGTAGATGAGGCTTATAAATCTTATAGTCCTTATATGAAGATTGAAGATTCTTTAGAAAAGATTTTAAATGATTATCATGGTAGAATTTGGCTAATTGAAAGTGAAAATACTCATTCTTTACAAGATGAAATTGATGAAAGATATGATATTACTAAAATTGATAGCAGAGAGTTTAAAGCTCCTTACAAGAATTATACTTATACGATTGAATTAATAGAGAAATAGAATAAAAAAGAGAATATTATACTAGTTTATATAGTAAAATATTCTCTTTTGATTTTATAAATTAAAGTTTTATAAGTATTGTTTATGATACTTTTTATTTTATGTCGTTATATCTTTGATTTTTCTTATAAATTAAAACTAAAACTATTAATGCTATTACAATACTAATTCCTGCTACCATACTTACACCGGTTTGTGGAATTTTACCTGTAGCAGTTGTTCCATCTTGCTCTGCACTTGGTCTATCATTTACTTTATCTTGCCCTTCACTTGGTTGTTTATTTTCTTCTTGTTCTTTTACTTCTACTAATTGAATTTTTGGACTACTATTTAAAGTTACTGTATAATTTTTAGAATCTATATCTGTATAAGTTAGAATAACTTTTTCATTGGTTGCTATTGTTTTGTTTAATAGTTCTGTATTTTGCATATCTTTTATTTTTAGTTTATATCTTAAAGTAGCTGTTTCTTCTCCTTTTAATGTATCAATGTTCCATGTGATTGTTTTTGTTTCTGGGTCTATTGCTTCAGTTACATTTCCTACAGATGGTTTTCCAACATAAGAGAATTCAAAATTTTCTGTTATGTCTTCTGGGAAATAGTCTACTATTTTTATTGTGTTAATTGGATTTTGTACAATTTCCATTACATTTGCTAAAATATCATTTGTAACAACATTATTTACATTGATTGATTGTACCAAGTAGTATTTTCCTGCTGTTGGAGTACTTGATGTTCCAAATACTCTTTCTACTGCTTTTAAGTTTTCTTCTATATCATTATCTTCATATTCTTTACCATTTTTATCTGTATGCCCGTCTTCTGCAGACATTCCTGTCATCATAGATATAATATGATATCCTTCATTATCTAATCTTTGAAGTGTTGCTTTTGTATTATTTTGTACTACTAATGCCTTTTCTGTAGTACAATCGTTACCTGCATTATTACCTTTTACATCTGCGTTTGGTACACCATCTGTTAATAATACAATAATTTTGTTTTTGCAAGCACTTGAAAAGCTTCGTTCTGCTCTTTGTAAACCTGCATCAATATTGGTGCCACCTTCTGTTTTTTTTGCATTTAATTCATCTAATGCTGATAATACTTTATTTTTATCGTCTGTTAATCTCAATCCTAGAGTTGCATTAGAAAGTCCTGCTGAACCAAACATTACACTAACTCCATGAAAATATACTATACCTACTTTTACATTAGTATTATTTTCAAAAATTCCACTTACAAGTTGTTTTGTTGCTGGAATTACAATTTCTTTTCTTGTTTGACCACTTGTTGTTACAAAATCCATACTTGGAGAATTATCAATTACAAGCATAACTTCTGTTGTTTCATCTATTTGTTCTTCTTTTTTGGTGTTTGCTAGTTTTAATTCAATTGTTACTTCTCCTGTACTAGGGTTAGAATCTACTATTGTTTTTGAAAAATATCCTTGATCATTTTCTAAATATTTTGTTTCACTTGCTTGTTCTACTACATTTAGTGCAGTTTTTAAATCTGCTGCTAAAACACTAGAACATAGCATTAGTAATATTATTACTATACTTACTATTTTTTTCATTTTTTAACCTCTTCTTTTTATATTAAAATTTATATACTTATGAATAAAACATATCTTTATTCATCATATAATTGTGTTACTGTTCCTGAAGCTATTGTATTATTTAGTGTACTCGCTTTTATACTAAATTCTGTATCTACTTCTACTACAATTGGAATAGATATTTCAACACTAATATTAGCAGTATCTCCTGGATTAATAATTTCTTTATTGTCTAATATTTTTATTTTTCCTTCTACATTTATTGTTTTAAAATCAAATTTTACTGTATCTCCATTTTGTATAGAATTTTTTTCCTCTTTTGACATTTCTATTTTTGCTGCAAATTTTGTACTTGCTTTTACTGTATTTTCTGTTGCTAGTACTTGTCCTCTTTTTACTTCGTCTAGTTTGATATTTTCCAAAATTATTCCTGCATCATCTCCAACAGTAGCGGTATTTACTAATTTTCTTTTTAAAATTATTTCTTTTACTTTTACTAATTTTTTTTCTTCGTTTAATCCTATAATTTCAACTTCATCATTTACTTTTATTGTTCCTCTTTTAATTTCACCAGTAACTGCTATTCCTCTACCTGTCATATTAAATACATCATTTATATACATTAAAAAACTTGATTCTTTGTTATCGGTTGTATTTGTGTCTATTTCATTATTAGTACTACTATTGGTATAGTTATTACTCTCTGCAGTGTTATTTATGGTATTTTCATTTTTATTATTTTTTGTAAGTTTAAAATAAATAAATATTCCTATACATATAATCAAAAAAATTAAAAATATTATTATTAAATTCTTATAATTTTTTTTATTTTCATTCATTTTTTCATTATCCTTTTATTTCGTTTTCATTTCTATGTAAAATTGCATATGCTACAAGACATATTATTCCAGTCCATACTAAGTAAAATCCAATTCCATGATGCACATAGTCGCTATCAATTTTTAAGTGAAAATGCAAATAAATTACAAATATTGTAGAAAGTATAGTTGGTATAAGTGAATATTTTGCATTATTTATTTCTGAAAATTTTTTACCTATTGTTGTATTAAATAATGATGGAATGTATTTTTCTATAAAATCTTTAAAGATAAATAATAAGTTTGCTACTGCTAAGACAATTATTACTTTGCCTTCCCAATATTCAATTAACGAAAATGATTTGGTATAACCCCAAAATGAAAATGTAATATAGCTTAATATAGTTCCTAAGATTAAACAAGCAATACCTATTCCAGCTAATATTCTTGTACTTTTTAATTTTTCTAAAATTGTGTTCATTTTTTATTCTCCTTTTATATTCTATTTTTTATTTTTTACATTTTAGTTACTGTATTTATAATTGTTTCTGTTAAATTTTGACCACTTACCCTTGTATTGTTTGCATTTGCCATTCTTGAATTTGTAAGTCCTGTTTGATGTTTCATTAATTTATCTACTTTGTTTACATTAAATATATTTTTCTTCGTTTCTGTTTCATAATGATGTCTTGCATTGGTGTTGCGGTATTTTATATACATATAGAAGAAATATATAAATCCTGCAAGTAAAAATATAAATTTATAATCAAAGTCAACTATTAACATTAATATAAATGCTAATAATTCTATTAAAATTGAAATTCCTAATAGTTTTGGCATATGTATTGGCACACTTCCCATTGTTTCTTTTGTTCTTGCGTTAACTGCTACATAATGTAATATACTATTGTTTTCGCCTTTTTCTTCTTTATAACTATATAGCCATACTGGTAAATATGCTGTTTTCCATTGTTTTCCTTTTACTTCAAGTTTCTCTACTTGCCAATTTACTCCTCTATCATATTCTTTTATGGTATCATTTGCTGCGAATCTTGCAACATCTTTTGTTTGTGTATCTACTAATGCTCTTAATTGCTCTACGTTTGTGTCACGCCTTTCTGATGTATAACCTTTTAAATAATTTGCATTGTATTTTGCACAATTTTCCATATCAAACGGCATTATTGCATTTATTACGTTATTTGTTTTGTTTGAAGTTTTGTTTAGTTTATCAGAGCTTGATTCTACTGTAAGTCCTTCTATGGTTAGGTCGAAGTCACGCTCTACTTGATATAAGTCTGCATCATAATATGTTTTTGTATTGTTTCTACTTCCTCTTGTGTATCTTCTAACTTGGTGCTCTCCATGCCCTGCAAAATGTGCATGTGAGTTAATATCTACTGACATATATGGGAAGTAAACTCCCATGATATTATTAGTTGTGAATTCTTCTTTAAATTTTGGGTGTGCAAAGAATTTTCTTTTTCCAACAAATTTTTCTATTTGTTGTTTTGCTTCATCTTTTGTTACATGGAATGGTAACACTACGTCTGGAACTGCTCCATTTGGTATTTGTTGATTTATTGATAATGTATTTCTACACCAGTGACACCTTGCTTGTGTGCTTTCTGATGTATCTACTACTACTTCTGCTCCACAGCTACTACATTTTAGGGTTATAACGTTTTGAGTGTCTTCTACAATATCTTGTGCTCCTGAGCCCATAATTTCGCCTTCTAATTTGCTTATATCTGTTTCCATTCCTTGTATTTTTTCTGGCTCAAATTCATTTCTACAAAAGTTGCATCTTAATTGCCCTGTTTTTGCATTTACTGAAATGTCTGTTGAACCACATTTAGGGCATTTGTTTTGTCCGTCTTTTGCGCCTTCATCTGTTTTTACAATTTTAGGCTCTTGTCCTAAAATTGGGTTAATTGCCATATATTACACCCCCAATATTTTTTTCTTTTGTGCATCATAGTCTTCTTGTGTGATTAGTCCTTCATCAAGCATTTTTTTGTATTTTGCTAATTGCTCGTAAGGATCTTCTTGTGGTTGTGTATTTCCTGTTGGTTGTTGTACTGCATTCATTACTCCTCCTGCGCTATTTAATCCCATTCCCATAAATGCCATTCCAGATCCTCCACCATTTTCTCCTGCTGCTTGCATTCCACGTGCTACGGATTGTTGCATAAATGAGTTTCCTCTTGCTCCTGAAAGTGCGTCCGCTTTTTTTACATCTGATAGTAGTGCTTTTGTGTCTTCATCATATTCAATTGCTTGAATTGCAACTTTTACTATTTCAAGTCCTCTGTCTGTTTTCCATTGGTAACCTTCTTCTACTGCTTGTGATAGACTTTGTGCAAAGCCTATTTGGTCTCCTTGTATTTTTGTAATTCTGTTTCCTTTGCTTGGATCGTTTGTATAGTTTGAAAATGCTGCTGATAAACTGCTAACTACTTCATTAAATAGTTGTGCTCCTGCATCATTGTCCATATCTGCAAAGTCAAATATTCCATTTTGTGTTAAGTAATTTGCTGGAACAAAGTTTTTTATAAATAAGATTGGGTCAATTATTTTTAATGTATATGTTCCTCTTGTTACTGCTCCTACTTGTGCATTTAGATATGCATCATCCCAGTAAATTTCAGATTGTGTTCCAAATTTGTTGTTTGGTATTTCTTTTAAATTAACATAGTATGCTGATTGGTTTGCACTTGGTTGTCCACCATATTTAAATCTTTGCCAACTTTGTGATATAAGTGATGATACTATTCCATCTCCTGCAAATATTGATTTTGCATTAGGGTCTTCTGATGTAAATGTAAATCCTCCTGGTTCTGTAATTAAACCTGTTAATGCTCCATCTTGCATTGTGATAAGTCCCATTCCTTCTGGTACTAGTATTTTGCTTCCATTTGTAATGTTATTTTCTGAGCTTTTTGTGTTTGAGCCTCTACCTGCGTTTGTCTCTTGCTTTACGGCTGGAATGATTCCAGCTGTTGCTGGTGCTCCTGCCATTGGTACTATATAATCTACCCATTGATCTGCAAATGTTCCTCCTATTGCCCCTGCAAATGCTTTAATAAATCCCATAATAATCTCTCCTTTTCATATTAATTATGTAATCAAGTACATACTATTATATATTTTGTTATTTGTAAACCTTTTTGTACATTTTGTCATATAAATTTAATATTGTAATATTTTTGTAATATTTTACTATTTTTTCATAAAATAAAAAAGAAAAAAGACTGTTGAGCAAAATATTTTTATATACTTTGTCAACAGTCTGCAAAAAAACGACATTTTTGTCGTTTTTTATCTTAAAATATTTTTATGTTTTTACTTATTATTTTTATATTATAAAAAAATGTTTTAAAATATATATTATAATTTTTCTACCTCTTCTTTTGTTAACCCTGTTATTTCTATTATTTCATTAATAGATAGATTCTTTTCCTTTAGTTTTTTTGCTATTTTTATTTCTGTTTCTTTCATTCTTTCTAGACCCTCCTTCAAACCATCTTCTCTTGCATGTCTTAGACCATTTTTCTCATCTCTTATTGCTTTTTCTCTTAATTCTGCTACTCTTTTTAATTCTTTATCTTTACTTATTTTTTCTAATTCACTCATTGCTTCTTTTATTTCTTCGTTCTCATTCATTATTTTTGATACCTCACTTTCGTTAGGATTATCTAAAAACA
>CANQFS010000037.1 GCA_947599825.1 uncultured Clostridia bacterium | reverse complement strand
ATTGGTAGAAAAGAAGAAATAGAAAGAGTCATTCAAATTCTATCAAGAAGAATGAAAAATAATCCTTGTTTAATTGGAGAGCCAGGTGTTGGTAAAACAGCAGTTGTAGAAGGATTAGCAGAAAAAATTATAGCAGAAGATATTCCAGAACAATTAAAAGGCAAAAGAGTCGTTACTCTAGATATTTCTAGCATGGTAGCAGGAGCCAAATATCGTGGAGACTTTGAAGATAGAATCAAAAAATGCTTAAATGAAGTAAAAAAAGCAGGAGATGTTATCTTATTTATTGACGAAATTCATACCATTGTTGGGGCAGGTTCAGCAGAAGGAGCAGTTGATGCAGCAAACATTTTAAAACCACTATTAGCAAGAGGCGAAATTCAACTAATTGGAGCAACAACCTTAAACGAATATCGCAAATACATTGAAAAAGATAGTGCATTAGAAAGAAGATTTAGCCCTGTTACTGTTAATGAGCCAAGCAAAGAAGAAACAATTCAAATTCTAGAGGGAATTCGTGATAAATACGAAGCACATCATAATGTAAAAATTACCAAAGAAGCCATTCAAACGGCAGTCGATTTATCAATTCGTTATATTAACGACCGTTTCTTACCAGATAAAGCCATTGACTTAATTGATGAAGCAGCATCTAAAGTAAGAATGAAAGCATATACTCAGCCAGAAAATTTGAAAAAACTAGAAGAAGAATTAACTAGCATTGAAAAAGAAAAAGAAGAGGCAATACATGCCCAAGACTTTGAAAAAGCAGCTTCATTAAGAGATAAACAACACGAAAAACAAGAAAAATTAGAAAAAGAAAAACAAAAATGGGAGAACAAAAATAGAAAAGAAGTAATTACCTTAACCGAAGAAGACATTGCAGAAGTTATTGCAAGTTGGACTAGAATTCCAGTTAAGAAATTAACACAAGATGAAAATGAAAAACTAAGGAACTTAGAAGCATCACTTCATGAAAGGGTAGTAGGACAAAATGAAGCCGTAGAAGCAGTAGCCAAGGCTATTCGTCGTGGTAGAGTAGGACTAAAAGATCCAAATCGTCCAATAGGTTCCTTCTTATTCTTAGGACCAACTGGCGTAGGAAAAACAGAGCTTTCCAAAGCTTTAGCAGAAGCATTATTTGGCAATGAAGATGCAATGATAAGAATTGATATGTCCGAATATATGGAAGGACATTCTGTTTCAAAACTAATTGGTTCACCTCCAGGTTATGTAGGATATGACGAAGGCGGACAACTAACTGAAAAAATAAGAAGAAACCCATATTCTGTTATTCTGTTTGACGAAATCGAAAAAGCGCATCCAGACGTAATGAATATGTTACTTCAAATATTAGATGATGGACGTTTAACAGATAGCAACGGAAGACATGTAAACTTCAAAAATACCGTTATCATTATGACTTCCAATGTAGGTGCAAGACTAATAACAGATAAGAAAACTTTAGGCTTTACTTCAAAAGCAAACGAAAACGAAGAAAGCACAAAGGAATATGAAGAAACTAAAAAAGATGTAATGCAAGAATTAAAAAGACAATTTAGACCAGAATTTATCAATCGTATTGACGAAATCATCGTTTTCCATAAATTACAAAAAGAAGAATTAAAACAAATTGTAAGCATAATGTTAAAACAAGTAGAAAAACGTTTGCAAGAGCAAAACATAAAAATCGAAATCGAAGAAGCGGTAATAGACAAAATAATTGAAAAAGGAACAGACGTAAACTATGGTGCTCGTCCGTTAAAAAGAACAATTCAAAATCTAATTGAAGACAAAATAGCAGAAGGCATTTTAGATGGAACAATCAAGCCAAACAAAAAAACAACTATTAAAGTAGATGAAGAAGGAAACATTATATTTTAGGTAACTTTTATTTATATAAATATGGCGAGCCTTAGATTTTCTTAAAATTTTCATTTGTTAGAAAATCTTAGGCTCGCTTTTTTAGAATAAAAAAGAGCAAGTGCAATTGCAGTACACTTGCTAGGTTTTATATTACTCTGCCGAATTCAGAGTATTTTTAACGTAAGTATATAGTAACACAAAAAATATCATTTGTCAAATAAAATTCCAAAATTTTACATCTATCATTTACAAGTTTTTGTAATATAACTACACTGGATTCACATGAATAATCGTATTATACACTTTATCCAAAGAAGTAATATCATTTTCTAAACTATCGGCTAATTTATGGCTTTCAAAAGTGGTCATGTTGCCATCTACGTAAATAGTTAAAACAATTACATATTGGTAGCCAACTGGAGTAGAAGAAAAATGGTCAATTTTCTTAATATCTGGATAATTATGCACGTATCTCATAATTAAATCTTTAGTATCTTCATCAATAGATTCGTCCATTAAAATATTGTAACTTTCAATAAAAATTTTAATTCCAGTATAATCAATCCAAAGAGAAATTCCAATACCTACAATTCCATCAATAAGCGAAATACCAAAAAGAGAAAGAATAACAGAAAGTAAAGTAAAAGCCGTTACAATACAATCGTTTCTATGGTCTTTACTATTGGCTTGCAATAAAATATTATCATACTTTTTACATAGTTTATTTGTATAAAGAAATAAACCTAACTTTGTTAAAATAGTAACAATACATACAACAACTAAAAACCATGAAAATTGCATTTGGCTACCATGTAAAATTGACATCACAGCATCATATAATAATTTAAAAGAAACAACAATCATAGAAAGACTAATAAATAAAGAAAAAATATATTCTGCCTTTCCATGACCGAAATTATGGCTTTCATCTTGTGGTTCGCTAGCAATTTTGTTGCCAATCCAAGTCATAAGGGAAGCGAAAATATCACTTGCGCTATTGGCGCTATCTGCTATCATTGCTTGAGAATGAAAAACAAATCCAACACTTGCTTTAATGATTAATAAAAACACATTTCCTAAAATTCCCCATAGACCTGCTTTTTTGGTTACTTGGTATCTATCCATTATTGCTATTATTCCTCCTTAGAGTGTAAATTTAGTAAAAAAAATTATTCATAATTAGTGTATATTTTAATCTTATAATATATACTAAAAATGAAACTACTATATAAAATTGTTTGAATAAGCAGTTATTAACTTTAATTTATAAAATGAGTAGTGAGCATAAGTATAACATATAAAAAAAGAAAAGTAAAATGAAAAAATACTTTTCTTTCTTTTCTTAAAATACATATTAGATATTAATACATTTGTACTTTGGCATATCTTCTACATCAAAACATATAGGTTCTGTTCTATAAGTAACACCGTTGATAGTGCATATAAAGAAATAAACCATAAAATTTGATGCTTGCTCAAAACAATAGGAAGCAGTAAATTTACTAAATGTTTGGTTATCAATTGTTTCTTTTCCACAATACTGTGCAGGTATCTTTCGAAACTCGTCTTCCTCATACTTAGACTGTATTTTATCAGTAAGAATAAGAAAAACATCATAAATCCAACCAGTTTCTAAAATAGAAACAAAAAACGAAGTCTCTTCGCCAGTCAAGGTAGTACAATATAATTCTTCCATTTTTTTATTCTCCTCATAATTATAAAAAGGTTTTCCAACATTAATGTTTTATATTATATGCTTATTCTTCACAAAATGCAACAAAATCTAAAAAATTCGGAAAGATTTGGGACGCGTCCAAATCTTTCCAAACTGAAACTAACTAAAAATAAAGAATGGAAAGATTTGGACGCGTCCCAAATCTTTCCACAAACTATTGAAAAAAAAATTACTTTGTGATATAAGTTAGATATACGGAAATAAGGAAAAAGAAGATTTATGAAAAAAATAAAAGATTTTACATTGGAAGAACTAAAAGAAGAGCTTAAAGCCCTAGGGGAAAAGCCATTTAGAGCAGAGCAAATTTTTCATTGGATATATGTAGAAAAAGTAAAAAGTTTTGATGAAATGACGAATTTGTCTATTTCCCTAAGAGAAAAACTAGAACAAGAATATACACTAAGTAATTTTAATATAATTAAGAAACAAGAGTCACAAGATGGCACAAAGAAATATTTATTTGATGTACTAGACGGAAATGCCATAGAAACTGTACTAATGGAGTATCATCATGGAAAAACTATTTGCGTTTCATCACAAATTGGTTGCAAAATGGGTTGCAAATTTTGCGCATCTACTGGAATTGCATTTGTACGTAGTTTAACAGCAGGAGAAATTGTAGAGCAAATTATAGCAGTAGAACAAGATATTCAAGACAAAATTTCAAACATTGTATTTATGGGAATAGGAGAGCCATTAGACAATTACGAAAATGTAATTAAAGCCATTCGCATCTTGAATCACTCTAAGGGGCTAAACATAGGTGCAAGGCATATTAGCGTTTCTACAAGTGGCTTAGTACCAAAAATTTACGACTTAGTAAAGGAAAATATTCCATGCACACTTTCTATTTCCTTACATGCAACAAACAATGAAAAAAGAAGTAGTATGATGCCAGTAAATAATGCGTATCCTATTGAAGAACTAATTCAAGCTTGCAAAGATTATATTGCAGCAACAAATCGTAGAATTTCATTTGAATATGCTCTAGCCAAGGATAATAACGACAACTTAGAAGACGCTAAAGCATTGGTAAAACTACTAAAAGGAATGTTGTGTCATGTCAATTTAATACCAATTAACAAAATTGAAAATGGAAGTTTTACCAAAAGCACTAACGAGAATATCATAAAATTTAGGGATTACTTAAACGACCATGGCATTGTAGCTACAATTCGAAGAGAATTAGGCTCAGATATTGATGCAGCATGCGGACAGTTAAGAAGAAAAAACTTATAACAAAAATAAATTGAAAAATTAGAGGAAAGCACATTATCAATTAGAAATATAATTAGAAACACAGTTAAAAATACAATTAGAAATATAATTAAAAATACAATTAGAAATATAATTAAAAATACAATTAGAAATATAATTAAAAATACAATATGAAAATAAAAAAATGTACCCTCTTTAAAGAAACCAAAAGAAAAGGAGAAAAAAATGGGAGCTTTTGCAAAATCAGATGTTGGAAAAGCAAGAGAAATAAACGAAGATTATTACTATATATCGCCAAAAAATGCAGAACCACAAGTCTATATTTTAGCTGATGGTATGGGCGGTTATAATGGAGGAGAAGTAGCAAGTAAATTAGCAGTAACAACTGCTCTAAGCTATATTCAAACAAACTTTGAGTCCATTCCAAAAGAAAAGGAAGACATTTTAAATTTGGTAAAAAGTGCAATGGAATATGCAAACATGGTTGTATATGAAAAAGCAGGTGAAAATAAAGAACTAGAAGGAATGGGAACTACTTTAGATGTTTGTTTAGTATATCATAACAAAGCATATATAGGTCATGTTGGAGATAGCAGAGTATATCGCATTCGAAAAGAACTAATTCGAAAATTAACGCATGATCACAGTTACGTGCAAAAATTAGTCAAAGATGGAACCATTACCGAAGAAGAAGCAACGCATCACCCAAAAAAGAATATGTTAATGAAAGCACTTCGGTTGTAAAGCGTTTGTAGAGCCGGACGTAACAATTAAAGGTTTTATAAAAGATGATATCTTTCTAATGTGTAGTGATGGCTTAACTAACATGTTAAAAGATGAAGAAATTTGCAAAATTGTTAAGCAAGAAGGAACTTTAGCAGCAGAAAAATTAGTACAAAGAGCAAATGAAAATGGTGGCTATGATAATATAACAGCAATTGTAATAAGATAAACAAGGAGAGAAAAAATGGATTTAATAGGAAAATATATCGCTGGTAGATATGAAATATTAGAAAAAATAGGAAATGGAGGCATGGCAACTGTATATAAAGCAAAATGCCATGTATTAAACCGCTATGTAGCAGTAAAAGTATTAAAAGAAGAATTTACCACAGACCAAGAATTTATCCGTCGCTTTCATGCAGAAGCACAATCAGCAGCAGGGCTTACTCATTCAAATATTGTTTCTGTATATGATGTAGGAGAAGAAAATGGTATATACTATATTGTAATGGAACTAATTCAAGGAAAAACGTTAAAGCAAATAATTAATGAAGATGGTGCACTTCCTTGGAAATGGTCTATAAATATTGCAATACAAATTGCTTCTGCCTTAGAGGCAGCGCATAAAAACAATATTATCCACCGTGACATTAAACCACATAACATTATAATTACAGAAGATGGTGTAGCAAAAGTAACAGACTTTGGAATTGCAAAAGCCGTATCAAACTCTACAATTACTGCTTTTGGAACTACTATTGGTTCTGTGCACTATTTTTCACCAGAGCACGCAAGAGGTGGTTTTACAGATGCAAAATCAGACCTTTATTCATTGGGCGTTGTATTATATGAAATGCTAACTGGACGTGTTCCGTTTGATGCAGATACACCAGTATCAATTGCATTAAAGCATATGCAAGAAAAACCAATAGAGCCAATAAAATTAAACCCAAGCATTCCATTTGCAGTTAATCAAATAATAGTAAAAGCAATGCAAAAAGATCCAAATCTTCGTTACCAATCTGCAACAGAAATGCTAAAAGATTTGACCTTAGCGTTAAAAAATCCAGAAGGAAAATTTGTAGAAGACACAAGAGATATGGGCTTCACACAAAAAATGGAAACAATTACAGATGATATGGTAAATGAAAAGAAAGAAGAAAAAACTAATAAAAAGCAAAAAGGAAAATTAGCACAATATTTTAAAAAGCACCCAAAAGTAAAAATTATTTTACTTATTCTTGCATTTATTATTATATTTATAGCAACTATTTTCATTACTAAATTCGCAATGGACGCAGGAACCATTAAAGACGTTCAAATTCCAGAATTAGTAGGAAAAACAGAAGCAGAAATACAAGAATTGTTAAATGGTACAAAGTTCACCTATGAAATTACAGCAGAAGAATATAACAGTGAATATCAAGTAGGTCAAATAATAAGCCAAGATCCAGCATACCGTAACAATTATAAAATAAAAGAAAATACTAAAATATCAGTAGTTGTTAGTAAGGGAATTGAAATGACAGTAGTTCCTAAAATAGCAGGAATGACATATGATGAAGCAGAAAAAGCGCTAACAGAAGCCAAATTAAAAGTAGAAAAAGTAGAGGAAACAAGTGATAAAGTAGAAGAGGGTATTGTTATTAAACAAGAGCCAGTTGAAAATACAGAAATCAATGCAGGAGAAACTGTAAAAGTATATGTAAGCATTGGAACAGGCTTAGAACAAGTTCCCGTATTAGCAGTAGTAGGAAAAACAGAGGCAGATGCAAGAAAAACACTAGAAGATGCAAAACTAAAGGTAGAAGTAGTTTATGAAGAAGATACAAGTAAAAGTGATGGTGTTGTTCTAAGACAAAGTATTAGCGTAGGAGAAGTAGTAGAAGAAGGAACAACAGTAATACTTACTGTAAATAAAATTGAACAATTAAAAACAGGAACAATTAATGTGAACTTAAAATCTTTATTAGGTTACTCAAAACCAAATAGTAATACAAATGAAGAGGTACAAGTACCACAAGTTCAAGTAAAAATTGTAGTAGAAAATGATACAATATATAATGAAAAACACGCAAAAGACACAACAAAAATAACAAGACAAATACAAGGTAAAGGTACTGTAACAGTAAAAGTATATGTAGATGATGTACTACAAAAAACACAAACACTAGATTTAAACAGTGCAAATCCTATACTAAATTTTGAATAATTGCCATTTGGGACAGACCTCTTATTATAAGGGCCCGTCCCTAAAATTTATAAAAAGTGAGGAAACATGTTAAAAGGACAAATTATTAGTAATATTTCAAATTTATATCAAGTCCAAATAGAAAATGAACTAGAAAATGAAACAAAGAATGAAATACAAAATGAACTAGAAAATGAAATAAAGAATGAAATACAAAATAAACTAGAAAATGAAATAAAGAATGAAATACAAAATAAACTAGAAAATGAAACAAAAAATAAAATACAAAATGAATTAGAAAATAAAACAAAAAATGAAATAATTGAATGCATGCCAAGGGGGAAAATGAAGCAAGATGAAATTTCCCCTGTTGTAGGAGACTACGTAGAAATAGAAAAATTAGAAAAAGAAGAAAACAAAGGTGTTATATGCAACATTTTGCCAAGAAGTATGTATAGCAAAAGACCAAAACTTGCGAATTTAACACAAATGGTTTTAGTTATTTCTCTAAAGTCACCAAAGCCAGATTTCTTACTTTTGGATAAACAACTAGCTTATGCAGAATATTTAAAAGTAAAGTCAATTATTTGTATTAACAAAGTAGATTTAGGAACTAAGGAACAAATACAAAAGATTCATAAAATATACGAAAAAATTGGTTATACAGTTATAGAAACAAATGCAAAAGAAAAACAAGGAATAGAAGCATTAAAAAAATTATTATTAGGGCAAATGACAGCATTTTCCGGAAATTCTGGAGTGCGGAAAATCTAGCCTAATAAATTGCTTATTTGAAGAAGAAAAAACGCAAGAAGGGGAAATAAGCAGTAAAATACAAAGAGGAAAAAATACAACAACAAGTACGACCTTATATCCATTAAAAAAAGGGTACATTGCAGATACACCGGGTTTTTCAACATTTTCAATAGAAGAAATAGAAAGTAAAGATTTAGCAAATTACTTTATAGAATTTCGTCCTTTTATAAAAAAATGTGAATATGTTGATTGCGAGCATGAAAAGGAAGAAAATTGTGGTATCAAAAAGGCAGTAGGAGAAGGAAAAATAAACCTTGAGCGTTATGAAAGATACATGAAGATAAAACAAGAATTAAAAGAAAAGGAGAAAAACAAATGGTAGAAGTTGCAACATCACTATTATCTATGCACGAACAAGACTGCGTCCAAACAATTTATAATTTAGAAGTAGCAGGAGCAAATTATTTTCATATAGATGTAATGGACGGAAAATTTGTTAAAAACGATACAACCGAAATAATGAGAAAATACACAGAAACCATAAAACAAATCAGTTCTATACCTATTGAAGTACATTTAATGGTACAAGATGTAGAAGCATATAGCAAAGCTTACATTGATATGCAAGTAAACACTATTATTTTCCATATTGAAAGCATCAAAAGCGAAAAAGAAATTATGAAACTTCTTTCTTACATCAAGGAAAATAATGTTCAAGTAGGGCTTAGTATAAATCCAAATACAGAAATAGAAAAATTATACCCTTATTTGCCTTATTTACATCGTATATTAGTTATGAGTGTAGAGCCAGGAGAAGGTGGACAAAAGTTTATTGAAACCTCTACAGAAAAAATTAAAAGATTAAGCAGATATATTTATGAAAATGGATACGATATAGACATTGAAGTAGATGGTGGAATAAATGACGAAACTGCCAAAGAAGTGATAGATGCAGGTGCGAATATTTTGGTAGTAGGAAGTTATATGATAAATTCTTCTAATTATAAAGAAGCAATGCAAAAATTAAAAAATAATTAGTACTTATATAATTAAAGAAAAAATTGAATAAATATAAAAATAATTAAAATAAAAATTAAAATAGATAAATATAAAAATAATTAAAATAAAGTTAAAATAGATAAATATAAAAATAATTAAAATAAAATTAAAATAGATAAATATAAAAATAAAATACAAAATAAAATATGCAAAATAAAACAGCCAACTTAAACAAAAGTTAGCTGTTTTTATATTTTTACTATTATTCTTCAACTACAACATCTTTTTTCTCTTTTTTTGCAAATATATTTACAAGTGTTGTACCAACACCAAATAGAGAAATGATAATAGAGCAAAAACCACCAATAACAGGAATTTGGCAAATTGCCCATAAAACAAGGCTAGAAGCTAAAGTAAGTAAAACAAATTTAAACATTCCTTCCACTTTAAATAATTTTGCAAATAATTTACCAAAGTAAATGCTTGCAACTGAAAAACTAATGTAGAATAATACAATAGCTACAAAAATTCCTAAAATTGCTACAGATGAGCCAATTGAGCTAAGTGCTAATAAAATAGTAGCAAAGATAAATACAATTGGTGCTAAAACTCCAACACCTAAGCTAATAAAAGATCTTGAAACACTAATATTAGCAACTCTATCTGCAAATTTAGGAGTTAGCCATACAAGTAGTATTGCAATAATAAAAGTAATGAATAGTGTTTGAAGTAAATCTATTGCATAATGTAAAATAATATCAGAAACACTAGCATTTTCTTTAACAGCTGATTTGCTATATTGAATTTCACCAGAAACAGCTCCATCACGAATGCTTACTTCATTTGGAGTAGAATAATGCAAATCACCATAAATATTAGCTTCAACATCTTCTGCAAAAGAAAGAGTTTTAGCAGTAATATAAGCATTTCTTCCTATTCTACCAGCAATGCTAACATTAGAAGCAAAAACTCGTAAATCACGATAGTTAATAGCACCGTTTTCTAAACGAAAGTCATCGCATACGGCATAAATATCATTTACATATACACCATTAATAATAATTTCTTTAGCACATGCAAAAAGACTATTATACACATAACCGCCATCAATTACCAATTTATTAGCAATAACGAAAAGGTTTCCACCTATTTCTCCTGAAACAGTTACCTCTTTACCTACAGCAAATACGTTACCATCTACTAAATTAGAAATGTTAATAGTATCTTCTGCAAGGTATAAATCATCTGTTACTAAATTGGATAAATCGTATTGATTTTCTTCTACAGGGTTAGTTTCTGTGGCATCTTCAGTATTTTCTATTTGTTCTTCTGCTTGAGGTTCTTCTGTAGCTAAACAACAAGAAGAAACAAGAAGTAAAATAAATAATACAATAAGTAAAATTTTTGATTTTGTCTTTAACATTTTTATATTCTCCTTTCAATATTTATGCCCTAAATATATCCTTTTTCGGGACATTTGTCAAGAAAAAATCAAGAGTTTTCAGTAGATAAAAAAACAGTAACAACTATTTTTCTGTTGTTACTGTTTGGTTTTGGGATAAGTAGTAAGCACAGTTGCTATTAGGTGTGACTTTTTGCTTTGAAATATTTTCAAGGCAACATTTTCCTTCTTTTTGATAAATACAATTAGAAGAACAATTTATATTTGTCAAACTTATCACCTCTAATATAGTAGTATGATTTTGAATAATAAAAAATATACAATTTTTTGCAATATTTCATACTTAATAAGAATGAGATTTTTTATATTCTTGGCAATACATAGAAATAGAACAAATTTCACATTTGGGATTTCTAGCAGTACAAACTTTTCTACCATGCCAAATTAAAATATGATTTAAATCATAATAATACTTTTTAGGAAATTTTTTTAAAATATCTTGCTCAATTTTTTCAGGTTCTTTTTGTTTTGAAAGACCAATACGGTTAGCAATGCGTTTACAATGAGTATCTACAGCCACACCTTGAGGAGAGTTAAAAGCCTCAAGCATTACAACATTGGCCGTTTTTCTGCCAACTCCAGGAAGCGACATAAGCTCCTCCATAGTATTTGGAACTTGTGAATGGTACTTTTCTACTAAAATTTGTGAAGTAGCCTTAATATTCTTAGCCTTATTTTTATAAAATCCACAAGAATGAATTAAACTTTCCAACAAAGATAAATCCATCTTTGCAAAATCTTCTGGAGTATTATATTTCGCAAAGATAGCAGGAGTGGTCTTATTTACTCTTTCATCTGTACATTGAGCAGACAGAATAACAGCAATTAACATTTCAAAAGGTGTAGTAAAATCTAAACTACATTTTGCATCTGGATACATTTTTTTTAAAGTTTCAACTAATGCGATATTCTCTTTTTCATTCATTTTGACATTCAATCCTTTCAAAACACAAATAGTAATAAAAATTTGCATTATTTTTATTATATTAAAACATAAAAAGGGTAGATTTTCAAGAAAAGGTAACAAAATCAAAAAGAAAAAATATAATATAATAAAAGGAGGTAAGAGATTATGTTTGGTGCACTAAAAAGGACAATTGGAGTTTGCTTAATTGGCATTGGCCTTGGTGTACTGCTAGTATTATTACTTCCTATAACAGGTTGGTTATTTTTAATAGGAGCAGCAGTATTAATAATAGGCTTTATGTGGCTGTTTTGTTAAAGAAAAATAAAGGAGAGTGGGAAATATGACAATTGTAGTAAAAAAGGTTCCAAAATTTCTAAGAGGATTTGTTAAATTAATATTTGGAATTAAAGAAAAATAACTACATAAGAAAAAAATATTTATATAGTACAGAAAGTTCTCCTTTAAGGAGAATTTTTCGAGCAAAAAAACACGTGGACTAATTAAAACCATCTAAAAAGATAACTTTAATTAATCCACGTATTTTTACTATTTCTTAAGAAATTTTAGTATTTTAAAGTAGTATGCATCCTACTTTATCTATTTTCTTATGCTCTATTTACTTTTCCAGAACGTAAACATTTTGAACATACAGATATTCTTTTTACTTGTCCATCTACGATAGCTTTTACAGATCTAACATTTGGTTTGAATGTTCTAGTTGCTCTTCTACTAACGTGTGAACGTGCAATACTAATTTTATTTCCATGAGATAGTGTTTTTTCGCAAATTTCACATTTTGCCATTTTTAGCACCTCCTATAAGTTTTTGTAAAATTGACTATTTATAATATTAACACAAATAAATAAGAAATTCAATAGTTTTTTGAAAAAAATGTAAAGTTAATTTGTATTTATAAGCTTATATGATAGATAAAGCTTAAAATAAAGCAAAAATAGATAAGAAAAATTCAAAAAATGAAAAAATAAAGAAAATTGGACTAAGAAAAGGAAAAAAACATTAAAATAGACACAAATAAGCTTTGCAAAATTTTCCAAATATGGTATAATATACTACGATGGTGCATTATTCTAGTGCATACACCTATTGCGAGGGTGGGGCTAAAAATCCACTAAAGGGCACATCGTTGAAGTTTCTTATCCTTGCGCGAAATGCCAGTTTTGTGTGAGGGTAGGGAGTAAAGAAAGTAGGGTAATATATAATGGCATATATAAGATCCCTATTTTCGTGGAGGCTTTTAAAGAATGTCTAATATAACTTTTAGCATGTACTTTAAAGTATAACCTATGTTGCGTGCCAAGACACAAAACACATAGAGTAGCCTGTTTTGAGTGAGAATATTGGGATTGACTTTACCAAAAATAAAATTTGGCCAAATTTTATTTTTGTCAATTAGTTATGAAACTATTCTTGCAAAAGAGACTAACAATAGAAAAGATGATATGTTCAAGGAAAACTTCTAGAATGTTTGCTTTAAATAAAAAGCAAGAAAGTTTAAGGATTAAGGTGCGGATTTAAGTGGCGATCTAGTTTCTAACTATTACTTATTTTTACATAGTAATAGTAGATATTTTCTTTAAACGGAAACGGCTAAACAGTAATGTTTAGTAGGAAATAGAGAAATTCTTCTAGACCTAAACCGTAAAATTTACTTAAACTTTTACCATCTATAATACTTTTTCAAAGTAAGGAGTACATAAATAAAAAATGTCAAAAAACGAAAAAAACAAAAAAGATAATGCAGACCTGAAGTGGTTTATTACAGTATTTGTAACAACTTTTCTTTTATCTATAACATTTTCATATATATCTACAAATGCAATTTCTTCTTTAGAACTATTTCCTGCTATGGTTATTTTAATAGTTACTATTTTTATAGGTATTTTATTTGATATTATAGGAGTAGCAGTAACAGTAGCAAAAGAAGAAGAGTTGCATGCTAAAGCAAGTAAAAAAATACAAGGAGCAAAAACTTCTATAAAATTAGTTCGAAATTCTGCAAAAGTAGCCAATATTTGTGCTGATGTCATAGGAGATATTTGCGGAGTACTAAGTGGTTCTATTGCAGCACTAATTACTATTAAAATGACTGAAAAATTTGGACTTACATTTAACTTACAATTTATAATAAGTGCTATTGTAGCATCTTTAACAGTAGGAGGAAAAGCATTAGGAAAAGGGATAGCACAAAAAAATTCTACTAAAATCGTTCATATTGTGGGAAGTATTTTAGGAAGATTAACATTTGAAAATAAATAAAAAACGTATTTGTTGTATTACAATTGATAAAAATAAATAGTAAAACTTCTTTCATAAAAAATAAATAATAAAACTTGTTAGTATAAACTTTTTGTAGGAATTATAAAAAAGGAAAAATATTGAAATATATAGGCTTTCAATATGATTTGAT
>CANQFS010000036.1 GCA_947599825.1 uncultured Clostridia bacterium | reverse complement strand
AACACAGAAGTCAAGCCTTTAGGTGCCGAAGATATTTGCGAGTTACCTTGCCGAGAAAATAGGTTGTCGCCAGTTTTTTTTATATTTTTATAAAAGTCATAAATTAGAAATAATTATAAATATTTTTAATTTATGGCTTTTTAAATTTGCTTTTTTATTTTTTTTATAATATACTAATAAAAAATAAGAGGAGGTTAGATTATGAATAATATAGAAAAAGAAAAAAGTTATATTGATAATATTTTGCAAAAGCAAGAATATAATGGTATAAATAGAGCAAAGGCAGGAATATTATCAATATTAAAAGGTTCTATTCAAAAAGGAAAAATTACACAAGAGCAATACGATGAATTAACTATGTACTTAGAACGAAAAATAGAACAAATAAAAACACAAAATGGAATAAGAAAAAATTTTTCTCTACAAAAAAATTCACAAAACACCAATTCACAAAACACCAATTCATTAAATAATAATGTAAAAAAACAATTTCAAGAAAAGTTAAAAGTAGAGCCAAAAGAATTGAAATATATACCAATTTATAAAGGAAAATTTAATTCAATACCACAAAAAAATAAAGGCACAAAAGAAAGATAAAAAACAAAGATAAGAAAAATAAAAAAGAAAAATAAGAAAGATAAAAAAGAAAGATAAAAAAGAAAAAAATAAGAAAATAAAGAATAAAAAATGGAGGGAAAAAGCCTTATGTCAAAAGTAGAATGGAAAGCAGGAACTTTTATCTATCCAATACCAGCAGTAATGGTTACATCAGGAACAATGGAAAAATCCAATATTATGACAGTTGCATGGACAGGAATATTAAATACAAATCCTGCAATGTGCTATATTTCCGTAAGACCAGAAAGGTACTCTTATCAGTTAATAAAAGAATCAGGAGAATTTGTAATTAACTTAACAAATGAAAAATTGGCATTTGCAACCGATTGGTGTGGAGTAAAAAGTGGAAAAGATTTTGATAAATTTAAAGAGATGCATTTAACAAAAGAAAAGGCAAATCATGTGAAGTGTCCTCTAATTAAGGAAAGTCCTGTATCAGTAGAATGTAAAGTAAAGGAGATAAAAGAATTTGGAAGTCATCATACCTTTATAGCCGAAGTTCTATCCATTGATGCAGATGAAAAATATATAGACGAAAAAGGTGCTTTTGATATTAGTAAATGTGACTTAATTGCCTATAGTAATGGTGGTTACTATACACTTGATAAAAAAATTGGTAAATTTGGTTATTCAGTCGAAAAGAAAAAGAAGAAAAAATAAGGCAAAATAATAAGGTAAAAAAATAGTATAAAAATTTAGCAAAAAAATAGTGAGGTGTAAAAGTAAATTTCAAATGTAAAAGAAACGTCAAAATATAGGCGTTTCTTTTTGCATAAAACGTGTTTTTTATATAGGAAACTATGTTAAAATTTATAGCAGGAAGAAAAAATAATAACAACAGAAAGTAATTGGAAAATTATATAGTTTAAAATTTTTTTCTAAAAATGAAATTATGTAAAAAAGTTATTAACTAAAACTCCTTATTTTATTGCTTTAGAAAAAATACATTTATATAATAAAACAAAAATAGGAGTTGAAAAAAGATGAAACAAATGAAGAAAGAACAAAATCAACAGACAGATGTAAATTGCATTAAAAAAATGTGCAAAAATTCTCAAGTAAAATTAAGCAAATATGCTGAAAAATATAGTGGAATAACACTAATTTCATTAGTAATAACAATAATTATTTTAATAATATTAGCAGGAATAAGTATAAGCTTAGTATTAGGAGAAAATGGCTTATTTAATAAAGCAAAACAAGCAAAAGAAGAAACTGAAATTGCAACAGTTGAAGAACAAAGGCAATTTGCAATGGCAGAAGCAGCAATGAATTTTGAGGGAAAAGAATATAAATCTATTTATCATAATGAAGAAGTAACAATACAAATTCCAGTAGGCTTTGCTGTAAGTCAGGTAGAAGGGGAAAATACAGTAGATGATGGATTAGTAATAACAGATTCAGAGGGAAATGAATTTGTTTGGGTTAATGTCCCTAAAAATGTTACCGAAAATGCAAAAGATGTTACTGAAATTAAAAATGCCTTAGTAGAATATACTAAAGACTATAGAAAAGAGAATTATGATGATATTTGGTATGACGGAAAAGGTCTTCCAGAAAGTTCGAGTGAAGATTTAGAAGATTCATCTGGTTGTGGATTAACTTGCGAGCAATATAAGCAATTATATGAAAAAATGTTAAATAGCATAAAAGAAAATAATGGTTTTTGGGTAGGTAGATATGAAACTGGAGTAAATAATTATATTAAGGCTAACAATGATGCCTTAACTGCCAGAACTATGGATCAAGCTCAAAATTTGGCTAGTAATATATATTCTGGAAATTTAACGTCTAGCTTAATGTTTGGAATGCAATATGATTTAATTATGAAATTTTTTGAAGAAAATATAAAAGGATTTTCATCTGAAATTTTAAATACATCTGAAGGATTAAAATTAGGAAATTATAAAAACAATCTTTGGAGTATTACAAATCCAAAAGCAAAATATTATCTAAATGATAAATATAATTTAGCCCCTTATACTAAAAAAGATTCTGTAGCAATTTTAACAACAACAGGAGCATCTGAAGAATGGAAACAAATGAATATATATGATTTATTTGGTAATTTTTGGGAAATTACTTTAGAAAGTTCTAATGTTGGCTATACTTCTTATCCTGTTGTTCTAAGGGGAGGTTCACATTGGGAAGATTCTAAATATATATACATAAGAAACGTAACGTCTGTAAATTATAAAAATAATTATTCACCAAGAGTTGTTATGTATTAGAAAATAAATATAATTTAAATACTTTGTATAAAATAATAATAAAATTCAATGAATGAGAAAAATGTAAGGAAAAAATTTCATAAAAAAATCGTAAAAATTCGTAAAAAATACATTATAAATATTGACTTTTTAGGAAGTATATGGTAAAATAGTAAAGCATATGTGGAATGCATATGCTTTTTAAAATAGTTAAAATATAATAAAGCAAAAACAAACAGTGGAGGTGTTTTAAAATGGCTGCAAAAGGAGCAAGAGAACCAATTACATTAGAATGCACAGAATGTAAAAGAAGAAACTATATGACAGAAAAAAACAAAAAAAATAATACAGACAGACTTGAAGTTGTAAAATATTGCAAATACTGCAAAAAACGTACAACACACAAAGAAACAAAATAAAACTTCCTTAAGGGGGGAATTAAAAATGCCAAAAGAAGCAAAAACTAAAAAAGAAAAAAAGCACTTTTTTAAAGATTTTAAGGCAGAACTAAAAAAGGTTATTTGGCCAACACCAAAGCAATTAGTAAATAATACAGTTGCAGTTATAACAATTGTATTAATTACAGCAGTTATTGTGTTTGTCCTAGATTTAGCATTTGAAAAAATGAACACTTATGGTATCAACAAATTAAAAGAAATGGTAGATAACAAAAATGAAATTTCAAATAGCGAAATTTCAAACGATGAAGGTTCAAATGATGAAATTTCTAATGAAGTAGCAAATAGCGAAGAAGGACCAACCGATAACCAAGAGCCAGAAGAACAAGCACAGGAAAATACAGAAAGTGAATAATTAAAGGAGGCTTATCTTTATGTCTCAAGAAACAGAAAACTTAAGTCCACAATGGTATGTAGTACATACATATTCAGGATATGAAAACAAAGTAAAAAAGGACCTAGAGAAAACTATAAAAAACAGAGAATTGCAAGATTACTTTTTTGAAATCATAGTTCCTATGGAGGAGCAAATCGAAATCAAAAATGGTAAAGCAGAAACCAAGGTAAAAAAAGTTTTCCCAGGTTATGTTTTAGTGAAAATGATTGTAACTGAAGCAACATGGTATATTGTTCGTAACACAAGAGGCGTAACAGGCTTCGTAGGTTCTGGAACAGATCCTATTCCGCTTACAGAACAAGAAATTAGACAAATGGGATTTGAACTTTCAAGTGTTAATATTGACTATGCAAAGGGTGATACAGTATCTATTACAGGAGGCTCTTTTAACGGTCACACAGGAACAGTACAAGAAATTAATACAGACAAGCATAAAGTTAAAGTATTAGTTTCAATGTTTGGAAGGGAAACTCCAATTGAAGTAGACTTTTCACAAGTCACAAAAGTTGTTTAAAATGGAAACGAAATAGCGCTAAAGCGGTAAGTTTCGTAGCCAAATTAAAATAAATAATCTATAATTATTAAAAGATGTAAATATACATCAAAACCAAAGGAGGTGCAAAGCACAATGGCAGAAAAAGAAATTAGTAACTTAATCAAATTACAAATTGAAGCAGGAAAAGCTACACCAGCTCCACCAGTAGGACCAGCATTAGGATCAAGTGGCGTTAACATTATGCAATTCGTAAAAGAATTTAACGACAGAACTGCAAACCAACCAGGAATGATAATTCCAGTTGTTATTACAGTATATAAAGATAAATCTTTCGATTTCATAACAAAAGTACCACCAGTAGCAGTGCTAATTAAAAAGGCAATTAAAATTCAAAAAGGTTCTGGAAAACCAAATAGGGATAAAGTAGGAACTATTACAAAGGCACAAGTAGAAGAAATTGCCAAAGAAAAAATGCCAGACTTAAATGCAGCATCATTAGAAGCAGCAATGAGTATGGTAGCAGGAACTGCAAGATCTATGGGTGTTGTAGTTGTTGACTAAAATTAAAAAATATGGGAGAAGCTTAAAATAAAAGTTTCGTTTGTACCAAAGGAGGAAAAAATGAAATCAGGAAAAAGAATAGCAGAGTGCCAAAAGTTAGTTGAAAAAAACAAACTTTATGAAGCAAAAGAAGCACTTGAAATTATCGAAAAAATGCCAAAAGCAAAATTCGATGAAACAGTTGAATTACATGTAAAATTAGGTGTAGATTCAAAACATGCTGATCAACAAGTAAGAGGTACAACAGTACTTCCACATGGTACAGGTAAAACACTAAGAGTATTAGTATTTGCCAAAGGACCAAAAGCAGAAGAAGCTGAAAAAGCAGGCGCTGACTTTGTTGGAGCAGAAGAATTAATACCAAAAATTGAAAAAGAAAATTGGTTTGACTATGATGTAATCGTAGCAACTCCAGATATGATGGGTGTTGTAGGAAGATTAGGTAAAGTATTAGGACCAAAAGGTTTAATGCCAAACCCTAAATCAGGAACAGTTACAATGGACGTAACAAAAGCAATCAATGAAATAAAATCTGGTAAAGTAGAATATAGATTAGACAAAACCAATATTATTCACCTAGGTTTTGGAAAGGTATCATTTGGAGCAAAGAAATTATTAGAAAACTATGATGCAATTATGGGAGCTATTATTAAAGCAAAACCAGCTGCAGCAAAAGGACAATACATTAAAAGTGTATCAATTTCTACTACAATGGGACCTGGATTGTATATTGATCAAAAATAATTATAGTAGCCAAAGAAAGTAGGCATAAAAATAAGCCCTACCGAGGCAAATAAAGAAGAAAGAGATTTAAAATCCAATCTTTATATGCCTTGCTTATGGCTATAAGATTGGTTTTTTATATGCTAGGAACTATTTTTAAAATTATATAAATATATGTATAAACATATAAAATACAAATATCTAAAATTATAAATATAGTAAACTATAAACATATTAAATTATAAATTTAAAAATAGTGCTATAGAGAAAATTAATATAAGTGGAGGTGAAATAAAGTGGCAAGTGAAACAATTTTAAAACAAAAGGAAGAAGAAGTAAAAAATTTAGCAGCAAAATTAAAAGATGCTAAATTAGTACTTTTAGCAGATTACAGAGGAATTACAGTAGAAGATGTAACATCTCTAAGAAATACATTAAGAGATGCAAAATCTGAATATAAAGTAATAAAAAATAACATAGTAAAAAGAGCATTAAATACAAATGGAGAAGCAGGACTTGATTCTGTATTAGAAGGACCTACAGCGGTTATTATAGCAGAAGAAGACTATGTAGAACCATTAAAAGCAATTTACAAATTTTCAAAAGATAATGAATTTTACAAAATTAAAGGTGGTATAGTAGAAGGAAAAGTAATGTCAGTAGAAGAACTAATTACTTTAGCAAAACTACCATCAAGACAAGAATTACTTGGTATGCTTGCAGGTGCATTACTTGGAAATATTTCTAAGCTTGCAGTTGGATTAGATCAAGTACGCATTCAAAAAGAAGCAAATGCTTAAAGCAAATTATAAACTTCGTCTAACGTCGTTAGTCATCGCATAAAAAATCCTCGACGTACTATATGTACGCCTCCGGTTTTTTAGCTCGACTGCCTTGTTATACTCGTTTCTAATTTGTTTTATAAAAAAATTAAAATTTTAGTTAAAAAATTATAATTAGAGTAGTGAACTTAAATCACTAGAAAATATCATAAACAGGAGAACATTAAACCCATTGGAACACTACTTCACAAGGGAAATGGACACACATTAACTAAGTGAAAGTACTTAAAAGGAAAGATATGTCTCTGAAAATTTATAGGAGGAAATTAAAATGATAGAAGAATTATTAGAAAAAATTGATAGCTTAAAAGTAGCTGAACTTGCTGAATTAGTAAAAGCAATTGAAGAAAAATATGGAGTATCTGCAGTAGCAGCAGCTGCACCAGCAGCTGGAGGAGCAGCAGCAGGAGCTGCCGCAGAAGAAAAAACATCTTTTGATGTTGTATTAAAAGATGCTGGAGCAAACAAAATTCAAGTAATCAAAGTAGTTAGAGATGCTACAGGACTAGGATTAAAAGAAGCAAAAGACTTAGTTGATGGAGCTCCAAAAACAGTAAAAGAAGGAGCTAGCAAAGAAGAAGCTGAAGAATTAAAAGCAAAATTCACAGAAGCAGGAGCAGTTGTAGAATTAGCTTAAGTTATATTTTAGGGACGGAGCAAAAATATAAAACTCTGTGCATAGCTAAAATAATATATAAAAAATAAAAAGAGGCATAGTAGAAAAAACTATTATGCTTCTTTTTATATAAATCTAATAAAATGCAAATTATTTATAAATATTGCTTAATAAAAAATTAAATAAAAATATAAACAGACCAATTGGTCAAAGATATTGCAATTATATTATTAAATGTTACAATTTAAGAAAAAAAATAAAATTATATTGCTTAGTTGACAACGCAAATGATAAGTTATAAAATAGGAAAAAAACAATATATATGAATTAAAGGAGCAATTTACATGATTATATTATTAGATGCAATGGGTGGAGACAATGCACCAGATGCTACTATAAAAGGAGCAGTAAAAGCCATTAACCAAATAGAAGCAGAAGTATGCTTAATAGGAAATAAAGATGTTATTAACGCAAAAATAAAAGAATTTTATGGAAAAAATGATATATCAGAAATTTCCACAAGGCTAACAATCCAAAATGCCACAGAAACAATAGAAATGTGCGAAATACCAACACAAGCTATAAAACATAAAAAAAATTCTTCTATGGTAGTTGGTTTTAATATGCTAAAAGAGGGAAAAGGAGATGTTTTCATTTCTGCAGGAAACTCTGGAGCATTGCTTACAGGAGCAACGCTATTAGTAGGAAGAATAAAAGGAATTGACCGTCCAGCTTTAGCCGGAATTTTACCAGCATATAAAGGAAGATTAATGTTAATAGACTGTGGTTCTAATACAAACTGCAAGCCAATTAACTTACTTCAATTTGCACAAATGGCAACAATTTATAACAGAAATACCTTTGGAATAGAACGTCCAACAGTTGGTCTTCTTAACATTGGTACAGAAGAAACCAAAGGAAATGATTTAGTAAAAGAAAGTTATCAATTATTAAAAGAAAAGTCAGAAGAATTAAACCTAAACTTTGTAGGAAATGTAGAAGGAAGAGATGCTTTTTCTGGTAAATTAGACATTCTAGTAGCAGATGGATATACAGGAAATGTATTTTTAAAAACAGTAGAAGGGGTAGGAAAACTAGTAAAAAGGACCTTAACCGAAAGTATTAAAAAGAATATCTTTACAACACTTGGGGCAATTCCTGCTATGCCATCAATCAATAGCTTAAAAAAAGCTATGGACTATAAAGAATATGGAGGAGCATTATTCTTAGGAGTAAAAAAACCAGTTGTAAAAGCACATGGAAGTAGTGATGAAAAATTATTTGAATTCACAATTAAACAAGCAGAACAATTTGTAAAAAATAAAGCAGTAGATAAAATGATAGAAGAATTTGAAAATAAAGAAAACAAAGAAAATATAGAAGCTGTAGAAAATAAATAAAAACATATATTGTGAAAAAAAGTGATTAAAAATATAACTAAAAAAAATAAAAGTATATTTCATACAAAAAGTGCTTGACAATTAAACAAACTTGTAATATTGTTAAGTAAAGTTAGTAAAGAATCTGAGAGGAGGTGTAATTAAAGAATGACACAAGAAGAAATTTTTGAAAAAGTAAAAGGAATTATTGTAGAACAATTAGGTGTAGCAGAAACAGCTGTTACAACAGAAGCATCTTTTATTGATGACTTAGGAGCAGATTCATTAGATATAGTAGAACTAATTATGGCATTAGAAGAAGAATTCGACACAGAAATTCCAGATGCTGATGCTGAAAAAGTAGTTACAGTAGGAGATGTAGTTGACTATATAAAAGACCATGTAGAATAAAAAATTGAAAGGGTAAGACCTTTCTTTTTTTTTTGGGAATAGTAATAGAAAAGGTAAAATATCATAATTTTTAGTTGAAGTTTTAAGGCATCTATGTTATGATTCATATATAAAAGGAAAGTAGGTGAAAAAATGAAATTAGAACAATTGGAAAAAAGCATAGGCTATACATTTCAAAATAAAGACTTATTGAAAAATGCTTTAACTCATACTTCTTATGCATTCGAAAATCATATACAAAGTAATGAGAAGTTAGAATTTTTAGGAGATAGCATTTTAGAATTTATTTCAAGTAAATATTTGTATGCAAATTTTCCAAAATTAACAGAAGGAGAAATGACTAAAGTTAGAGCTACAATAGTATGTGAAGAAAGTCTATATAAAATTGCAAAAAAGCATAATTTTAGTGATTTCTTATATCTTGGAAAAAGCGAGCTTGCAAGTCATAAGGAAGCAAGACCAGCCATTATGGCAGATAGTGTTGAAGCTTTAATTGCAGCAATTTATTTTGACAGTAATTTAGAAGAGGCAGAAAAATTTATTGTAGAAAACCTAAAAGAGCCAGCAGAAGTTGCAAGCAAGCATGTAGGAGAAAAGGACTATAAAACAGTATTACAAGAAATTTTACAGCAACATGGGGAAGTAAAAATACAATATGAAATCATCAAAGAGCAAGGTCCAGATCACGATAAACTATTTACAGCAGAAGTAAAATATAATGGCAAAGCTTTAGCAGTAGGAGAGGGAAGAACAAAAAAAGCAGCAGAAATGGAAGCTGCTAAAAAGGCAATTGAAGGTTTAAAGCAAGAAAAGAAATAATAGAAAAATAAATATATAAGCTTTTGTAAGTAAAATTAGAAAGGAATGCAATTAAAAATGAAAAAAGAATATATAATACCAATTTTTGTTCCACATTTAGGTTGCCCAAATACTTGTGTTTTTTGCAATCAAACGAAAATCACAGGAGAGCAAAAACAAGTAACAGCAGAAGATGTAAGAAATATAATAGAGGAATATTTAAAACATTTTGAAGACAAAGAAAATACAGTAGAGGTAGCTTTTTTTGGTGGAAGTTTTACGGCTATTGAAGAAGAAAAACAAAATGAATTACTAGAAGCGGCTTACGAATATGTAAAAAAAGGGCAAGTAGAAAGTATACGCATTTCAACAAGACCAGATTTTATTAACAGAAAAATACTAAAAAGATTAAAAAAATATAAAGTAAAAACGATTGAACTTGGAGTGCAATCTAGCAATAATTATGTACTTGCAAAGGCACAAAGAGGTCATACCTTTGAAGACGTAAAAAAAGCATCTAGGTTAATTCGTTTCTATCGTTTTACTCTAGGACACCAAATTATGGTAGGGCTTCCAGAAAGCACAATGCTAGACGAAATTAACACAGCTAGAGATATCATAAAATTAAAGCCAAAGATAGTACGTATTTATCCAGTATTAGTGCTAAAAAATACAAAATTAGAAGAAGAATATAATAAAAAGGAATATGAACCATTAGCTATTACACAAGCAGTAGAAAGATGTAAGGAAATTGCAGACTTATTCAACAAGCATAATGTAAAAATTATTCGTATAGGTCTTCAAAATACAGAAAAAATTACAGATCCAAAAAATGAAAAAAGTGAAGTAGTAGCAGGACCATATCACCCAGCATTTAGGCAACTAGTAGAAGGAAGACTATGGTATGATGCAATTGTATCCAAAATTAAGCAATGCAATACAAAAGTAAAATTAGTAGAAATAAAAGCAAATCCAGAAGATTTCAATAATATTATAGGACACAAAAAAGAAAATATGAAAAAATTAAAAGATTTATATGACGTAGAAGTCATTTTAAAGCCAGATGAAAGTATGAAAAATGGAAAATTCGAACTAGCAGTAGAGAAAACTTATGATGATTTGCTAGAAGAAGCAAGAAAAGAAACTATAATAAAATAAAATGTATAGAGGAAGAAACATTCCTCTATACATTTTATTTTAGAATTATATTTATCAATTGATTTTTTAAATCAGGTAAACTTTGATTGCCTGAAGGCCATCTACATATTTTTCTACGTCATCAATATATCCGATTATTTTTTGAATAATAATTCTATCTTTACCTCTCATAAATAATAACCCCCTCATTTTGTATATCATTATAAATTTTACTATTTTTTTGTATTTCAGATATTTCAAACAAATCAACATTTTTTTGTAGTTTTTGAACTAAATCTTCTAATAAACCATAAAAATATATATTTAATAATTTTCCTTCGCTATCTATCACTAAATCTATATCACTTTTTGAAGTAGGTGTATTTTTTGCATATGAACCAAATAATATTGCTTTTTTAATGTCAAAATTTTTTAAGATATCTTGTAATATTGTTTTTAATTCTTCTATTGTATATACTTTTTCAGACATATTACTACCTCCTTATTGTATTATTAGTATAACATAAATAAAATGAAAATGCTATAAATAAAATAAAAAAATATATACTTGAATAGAAATAACAAAAAACGTACATAATTCATAAAAAGGAGACTTTTCTATGGACTATGTAAAAACGAAAAAATGGTTATCCATTAGAAAATATGCCTATGAAACATTTTTGTTAATCATAGGCTGTTTTATTATGGCTTGCGGAACTTCATTCTTCTTACTTCCAAATCAATTATCATCAGGTGGGTTTGCAGGACTTGCTACCATTGCTTATTATTTACTTAAAATTCCTCTAGGAACCACCATATTTGCACTAAATATTCCATTGTTTATATTAGGTTACATTCGTATAGGAAAAAAGTTTCTAATAAAGTCTCTATTAGGAACAGGATTTTTATCTCTATTTATAGACTTATTAGATCAATTTCCAGCCATTACGCAAGATAGATTCTTAGCTTGCGTTTATGGTGGAATTGCCATTCGGCATAGGAAGTGGACTTGTTTTGAAATCTAATTCTTCTACAGGAGGAACAGACCTTTTATCTTACATTATTCGCTCTTATAAGCCACACTATCAAGCGAGTTCTTTAATTGTAAGTGTAGATATTATAATTGTAACACTTAACGTTATTTTCTTTCGAGATATTGAAATTGGCTTATATTCTGCCATTACCATTTACTTAATGGGAAAAATGATAGATATAATTTTTGAAGGTGTTAATTTTACAAAAATGATGTATATTATATCAGATCAATATGAAAAAATAGCAGAGCAAGTTGGAAAGCAAGTAAATCGCGGAAGTACAGGAATTTATGCCAAAGGTATGTATACTGATGAAGAAAAGATGATGCTTTTATGTGTAGGTTCTAGAAATGAAATCTCAAAAATAAGGCAAATTGCAAGAAAAATAGATAAAAAAGCCTTTATTATTATATCAAATGCAAGAGAAGCCTATGGAAAAGGATTTAAAAAAGAATAAATAACAATAATTAGATTAATTATAAGAGTAAAAAAGAGCCTTAGATTTTCTAAGGCCCTAATAGTTATTTTACAACAATATTATAAATTTTATTTTTAACATAAATTTCTTTAACAATTGTTTTTCCTTCTAGCAAAGAAGTAACAGTTTCGTTGTTATGAACAATCTCTTTTACTGTACTTTCATCTGAATCCATTGGAGCCATAACAGTTGCTTTTAATTTTCCATTGAATTGTACTGGAATTTCAATTTCACTATCAATCGTCTTTGATTCATCATATACAGGCCAAGCAGATTCACAAATAGGTGCATATCCTAAAGTTTCGTTAAGCTCTTCTGTAATATGAGGAGCAACAGGATTTAACAAAGTTAAAAGTAAACGATAATCTGCCTTTGTAATATTCTTTTCATTTTCATAACTATTTGCTAAGATCATTAAACTTGATATAGCTGTATTATAAGACATAGTTGTTAAATCTGTTTGTACTTTCTTAATAGTTTTATGAATAATAGATTCTAGTTTTGGAGAATAATTTTCACCATCTACCACTTTATCTTTCAAACGAATTACCTTATCAATAAAACGTTTGCAACCTTTCAAAGAATCTGTACTCCATGGAGCATCTTGTGTATAATCACCCATAAACATTTCATAAACTCTTAAGGTATCAGCGCCATATTCATTTACAATATCATCAGGGTTAATAACATTTCCTTTGGACTTACTCATTTTTTCGTTATTAGAACCTAGTACCATACCATGGCTAACACGAGTCCAAATCATTTCCTTATTTGGTACAAGACCAATATTATAAAGGAATTGTACCCAGAATCTTGCATATAGTAAATGTCTTGCAGTATGTTCCATACCACCATTATACCAATCAACTTTTCTCCAATATTTCATAGAATCCATAGAAGCGAACTCTTTGTCATTATGTGGATCCATAAATCTTAAGAAATACCAGCTAGAACCTGCCCAGTTAGGCATAGTATCTGTTTCTCTTTTAGCAGGACCTCCACAACAAGGACAAGTTGTATTTACCCAATCAGTAATATTAGCAAGAGGACTTTCACCATTTTCGGTAGGTTCATATTCTGCTACATCTGGTAATAATAAAGGTAAATCTTCTTCTTTCATTGGTTGCCAACCGCATTTTTCACAATAAATCATAGGAATAGGCTCGCCCCAGAATCTTTGACGAGAGAAAATCCAATCTCTCATTTTGTAGTTATTTACTTTTCTTGCAATTCCCATTTTAACTAACTTATCAGTAATAGCAACCTTTGCTTCTTCCACCGTTAAACCAGTAAATTCTTCAGAATTAATTAACTTGCAACCTTTACCTAAATAATCTTGTTTTTCAAAAGCAGAATCTTTCGTATCACGTCCATCAATTACTTGAATCATATCAATATTGTGCTCTTTAGCATACTCAAAATCTCTTTGGTCGTGTGATGGAACAGCCATAACAGCACCCGTTCCATAATCTCCTAAAACGAAATCACCTAAGAAAATAGGAACTTCTTTACCATTAATAGGGTTAATAGCAGTAACGCCTTCTAGTTTGCAACCAGTTTTACCTTTATTTAATTCGGTTCTATCCATACTAGATTTTTTAGCAGTTTCTTCAATATACTTTTGTGCTTCTTCTTTATTTTGAACTAATGGCATTAACTCTTTAATTAGTTTTCCATCTGGTGCAATAACAAAGAAAGTAATTCCATAAACAGTTTCAATACAAGTAGTAAAAATAGAAAAACTTCCACCTTGTTTAATCTTAACATCAAGTTCAACACCAGTAGACTTACCAATCCAGTTAATTTGACCAAGTTTAACTCTATCTGCAAAATTAGTATCATCTAACCCTTTTAATAAATCTTCTGCATAATCACTCATACGAAGCATCCATTGAGATTTTTCTTTTTGTTCAACTTTGCTACCACATCTTTCGCAAACACCACCAGCAGCATCTTCGTTAGACAAAACAGTTTTACAAGTAGGACACCAGTTAACAGGAATAGTATCTTTGTAAGCCATACCATGTTTATAGAATTGTAAAAACTGCCATTGAGTCCATTTATAATACTCTGGGTCAGTAGTAGAAAACTCCCTAGACCAATCAAAAGAAAAACCTAAACTTTTCATTTGACCTTTAAAAGTTTTTATATTTTCTTTTACCGCATCTTTTGGGTGAATATGATTTTTAATAGCATATTGCTCAGCAGGAGCACCAAAAGCGTCCCAACCCATTGGATACAAAACATTGTAGCCTTGCATTCTTTTCATTCTAGCAAGAGCATCTTGTGCAGTATAACTTCTAACATGTCCAACATGAAGCCCTGCTCCAGAAGGATAAGGAAACTCAACTAAAATATAATAAGGGTCTTTTTTACTACCAGTAACAGCCTTAAAAGACTCATTCTTATCCCAATAATCTTGCCATTTTTTTTCAATCTCTTTAAAATTATAAGTCATACATTTCATCCTTTCTCATTGTACCATTGGGTACCATTGGGGACGTTAGCCTCTGCATAAGTTATCCTAATGGTATATCTGTCCCTTTTGGTACATTAATAAAATTATTATACTACAAATAGTTTAGAAAATAAAGCCCCAAAAAGAAAAATTTAAAAAAGACTAGTAGTAGACAAATAACAAATATATGATATAATACAAGAAAAAAGAAAGGAAATGTATTATGAAAATAGCCATTATATCAGACGTTCACGGAAATTTGGAAGCATTAAAAGCAACACTAAAAGATATAAAAAATAGAAATATTGAAAAAATCTATTGTTTAGGGGATACCATAGCAAAGGGAGTACATTCAAAAGAGTGTATTGATTTAATTAAGAAAAATTGTGAAGTTGTATTACAAGGAAATACTGATGAATATTTTTCAAAAGAACATAATTTAGAAGAAAAGGAAGAAGTAGAAGCAAAAAGAATCATTTGGAACCAAAGTATGCTTACAAAAGAAGATAAAGATTATTTGCAAAGCTTACCCTTTTGCTATGAATTTTATTTAAGTGGAAGGCTAGTAAGGCTTTTCCATGCTACCCCTTGGGCAAATAACAAGCCAATTTTAAACCAAGATATGCCATATACAAAATATGAAATGTTCTTGCCAACACAAAATACTATTTCTAATAAAACAGCAGATGTAGTAGTGTATGGGCATATTCATCATCAATATATGGATAAAATTTATAATAGAACTTTAAT
>CANQFS010000035.1 GCA_947599825.1 uncultured Clostridia bacterium | reverse complement strand
CTTACAAATTTTTCTTTGTGTAAAGTTTACTTCTAACTTTATATATTACTTTTGGAATTTACTTTTAAAATTTACGTTGTAAAGTTTTTTATAAATTATTGTTATAAAATGTTGATTTTTATAAAAATTTGTTGTACTATTATGAAAACTATTAACTATATTTTTAGAAAGGTAAGGTGACAACTCTATGGCTATGAAGAAAACACGGAATTTATTCATTGTAAAAGGCAATGAAGAGCTTGTTCTATCTGTCCTTGATAAACTCCAATTCAAAGGATTATCTGTTTTCAAAGAAGAACAGATATCTACTGAAATTGTCAAGGAAGTATTTCGTAACAACAAAAGTGTTGTATGTCGTGATGTAGCAGATGAAAGCTTAAAAGCAACTGCAATTTTTATTGTAGTTACAAATGTTGATTCCTCTTATATACACTGCATACAAACAAGCGTTGGGAATATTGCAGAGCAATTTGAACATATCGCCGAGAAGCAAAATTGCGACATTGGCGACCATAAGTCTAATAGTTCTGGCTTAGTAGAAGCTCCTAAACGTTCTGATTGTCCTTATTGTAGATACATTGATGATGGATATTGTGATATTGATATCAATCTTCATAGAACTTTATACAGAAGTGAAAACTTTTTTGTAATGCCTACGATAGGAGAATTTATCAAAGGTTACTTGCTCATTATTCCTAAGCAACATGTCATGTCGAATGCAGAATTGCCTTTGGAAATACGGCACGAATTTCTGTCTGTATTAGAAGATGTGTGCTATATGATTAATTTAACCTATTGCACATCTAATATTCTAATATGGGAAAATGGTAGTGGTAACGGAGGAATTGGAAAAGCAAAAACTTCCATAGTACATTCTCATACGCATGTGGCACCCAGCAAATTAGATGCTGATATCATCGAAGCCTTATCTGATTTTCCTTTCGAAAGGCTTTCCTATGAAGATTTACATTTGTATGGAAAGAATTCTTATTTGTTGGTACGTGGAAGGAATGATAACGATTGGCGAATTAATGACAATCCTAATCTTTACATTCCTCGCCAGTATGTACGACAGCTTCTTTTGTATAAGGATTATATTCTTCTTCCTGATGGAATTTGGGATTGGAGGCATTATCCTTTCGTTGACAAAATTAAGGAAACCTGCTTAGAAATTCAGACGGCTCTTTTAGCACATTGGAATGAATTGCCTGAAAGAATCAAGAACAACACAAAGGACTTTCTTCCTAGAAAGTAGTTACACCGAATAAAAAAATAACATCTTGTTTTTAAATTTAAAAGCAAGATGTTATTTTTTATTTACAATCTATCACAATAAGTGGAACTTCCATTTCCTCTTTTGTAAATCCACAGTGTGTTGACTTTTTATTTGCTTTTTCTTTTGATATGTTGGTTCCTAATTTTATAATAGAATTTGAAATTGAGATAGCAATATAATTTCCTAAAAAGTCATCTATTTTTTTATGCTTTATTCCGTAACCTAAGAAATTTTTATTTAAAAATTCTTCTTTGGTGAATAGTAGAAATTCATCTTTCAATTTTGTTTGAAAGAATGTTTCAAATTTTTCTTTTTTATCTTCCTTTACCCAAAATGTAACTGCTCTTGATTCTAAACTAGGTGGCATTATAATACAATCTTGTATTTCTTCTAACTCTAAAACAGAATAAACGGTCTTAATATCTTTATGTCCATGGTCTGCCGAAATAATAAATAAAGTGTCACTTCCTTGTAATTGCTTACACATATCTCCTATTTTTTCTTCCGTTTCTTTTATGAATTTTTTTATTTCTTCTGAATTGCAACCATATTTATGCAAAATTCCATCTGGATTAACACTATATGCCAAAATGAAATTATTATCTTGATTCTTGCAAATAGCTTGAATAGAATCACACATCAAATCTATTGTATCTGCGTTAATATTTCTTTTGCTTCTTGATTCACAAAAAGTAGGGTTAATTTCATATGCTTTGATATTAGGATTTGCTTTTTCTATTTGTTCATAGATAGGAACATATTTGATTAAATCAAACACATCTATTTTCGCATTATTTATTTTTTCACCAGTATAAGAATCTACTTTATATAGCATTTCCATTGCTCTACCATATTCTTTAAAATATTGTGACATTGCAATCCAGCCTGTTTCAATAGGTGGCTTTCCTGAATAATAAGTAGTAATGGCAGCAGTTGTAGTAGAAGGACATACCGAAGTAATCACATCTTGATGATGCTTAAAAAAGAAACCATTTGGTGAAATATTTTTTAGAATATGTTCTCCCATTCCATCTAATATAATTAAAACAACATTTTTATACTTTTTTTCTAATATTTTTTCTAATTTTTGTAAAGAAGGATATTTTGTTTCTACATGATAATACTTTAATATGGTATTAATTAAATTTAAAATACTATGTTCATAATTTGGAAAAATAATATCGTTTTTCATAACTTGCCTCCTTTGTATTTCATTTATTATATACTTTGTTTTTATTTTGTGCAATCCCAAACAGGAACATATTCTTCCTCATGCTCCCCTAATTCTTGTATATAGCCATTTTTAAAATTTAATAAATAGAAATATTGCTCAATTTCTTTATATTCTTTTTTGGTTAATTTTCGGTTAATTAGTTCATCTTGTTTTGCAAGGTAAGTTGGGAAATATTGTGCCATTACGTTAATATAAATATTTTCTGGTATATTTTCTTTTAGCCACTTTAAAACATTTTTAGAATTTTGTAAATGATTAGGAAGTACTAAATGCCTTATCATTACTCCTTTTTGTATCATGCCTTTCGCATTAAAAGTTGGCTTTCCTACCTGTCTTATCATTTCTAGAATAGCTTTGCTTGCTACCTCAAAATAGTTTGGTGCTTTAGAATATTTTTCTGCTATTTCATTGGAATAATATTTAAAATCTGGCAAATATACATCTATGTATCCTTCTAATTCTTGCAAAGTTTCTACTTTTTCATATCCATTTGAATTATAAATAATAGGAATAGTTAAACCTTTTTTTCTTGCTATTTTAATAGCTTCTTTGATTTGATAGGCATACATGGTTGGCGTTACTAAGTTAATATTTTCAGCATTTTTTTCTTGTTGTTTAAGCATAATTTTGGCTAGTTCTTCTATAGTAACTTCTCTTCCCTTTACTTTATTTTGGCTTATTTCATAGTTTTGGCAAAACATACAATGTAAATTGCAATGAGAAAAGAAAATGGTGCCAGATCCATTTTCTCCACTAATACAAGGTTCTTCATAATAATGAAGGGAAACTAGTGCAACTTCTATTTTATCTGTTGCACTACAATTTCCCACATTTCCTATTTTTCTATTTACTTTACATTCTCTTGGACAAATTTCACATTTTTCCAATTGCTCTAGCATGTTATTTTCTTCTTTCTTTTTTTCTTTTATATGATACACATTAACTTTTTCGTTTTTTATATATTGACTTTTTATGTTAAACATTGTATACTTTATAAAGTAGTCATTTATTCATAGAATTGTTATTTATAATTCTAACCATAACATCTAAGGAGGTTGCTTTATGAAAAATATCAACAAAGGTTTAGGTTATTTAGCTGTAGCTGCCATATCTATTACTGCCATTGTTTTTATAAAAGACTTAATTTTTGTTATCGCTGTAACATTGGGCGGTTTTTTACTTGTTAATAAGGCTGACTCTAACTCTGACAATGATGATGATTAAAATCCTCTTTTGAGGATTTTTTTCTTGCCATTTTATTTATTTTTAGTTTATAGTTTGTTCCATGCAATTATATACTAAGTTTAACCATGTTGATTCTGGGCAAAAGCATTTTTGTACGCCTGATAATGTTGCGCCATGATAATAAGCACCATCACTACTTAAATAATTATTGTGTAACAATTTTGCTGCCGCTTCTAGTCCTTCTTCTGTAGAAGAATAACGAATAAGTCTTCCTTTTGACATCATACTAATATAGTTATTAGCACTTCTGTGGTTAGATGCAATATTCCAACCAGATTCTGCTGCAATTAATCCACAGAAAAATATTTCATTTATTTCATATTTTTCACATAAATCGTAAATAATATCGCTATTTTCTTTAAAAAAGCCTGAAGTATCTTTTTTCAAATTTGTCATAAGAATTTTAAAATCTTCTTTTGAGATTCCACATCTTTTGCTTAAGTCCATATCTTTTGAAATTGTAATATCTTCTATTGATATATATTTTGAATTTGATTCTTGGTTTTCTACTTGAATTGTTCTTTCTTGTCCTGCTCTTGCCAAAGTTATTTCTTTTCTTTCTGTTGTTTTCATTATTTGGTTTGCTTCTTGTTGTGTTTCATTTCTTTGTGCTATTTTTGTTTCTTCTTGTTTTATTTCTTTTACTTGCTTAACTCCTACTGTTTGTTGTATTTTCTGTATTTTTTCTTGTGTTATTTCTTCTGTCATAGTTTGTAATTTTATTGTTTTTGTATTTATTCGTGTATTTGCATTTGCTGAAACGAATAATTGTATGTGGGCAGTTAATGTTATTAGTGCCATAGTAGCACAAATTGCTTGCCTTATGCACAGCCCACTTTTACTATTATCTTTCATTTTTTCTACATCCTTCCTAGGTGCTTTTTTTCGCACCACCCTTTAATTGTACCATACATTGCCATTATTGTCAAATTATGGGTTGGAAAGATTTGGGACGCGTCCAAATCTTTCCTTATCAATAAAAGACAGAATTTAAGTTTTCCAAGTAATAAATTGCCAAGAAATCTAAAGCTCGTCATATCATATAGTACGAATTTTCTTCCTTCAAGAAGAACTTTCCTACTACATAAAAACGGAACTAAGATTTTCTATACTATAAATTGCTAAGAAAATCTAAGTTCAGCATAATTCTCCTACTCTGCATATCTTACTTCTTGCTCATTCTATTCGCAAAGCTAAGAAATCTAGGCCTTAGTCTATCGTCTTCGACGATGACTAAGGCCTAGATTATAAAGTAACATGGAAAGATTTGGACGCGTCCCAAATCTTTCTATGTTTTTTTATAATTTTTATAGTGTGTAGTTTTTTATTTCTTCTTGCACACGATTTAAGAAACTATCAACTGACATTTGACCTAAGTCTCCGTCTTTTCTTGCTCTTACTGCTACTGCATTTGCTTCTATTTCTTTATCTCCTACAATTAACATATATGGAACTTTTTCTACCTGTGCTTCACGAATTTTGTAACCTATTTTTTCTTGTCTTTGGTCTAATTCTGCACGAATTCCACTTTCTACTAATTTTGCTGTTACTTCTTTTGCATAATCCATTTGTTTATCTGTTATTGGTAGTATTTTTACTTGTACTGGTGAAAGCCATACTGGTAAAGCACCTTTGGTTTCTTCTAAGTAATAAGCAATAAATCTATCTATACTTCCTAATATTGCTCTATGAAGAACAACTGGCGTTTTCTTTTCTCCGTCTTTATCTACATAGGAAAGATTAAATTTCATTGGAAGGCAAAAGTCTAATTGGCAAGTTGATAGTGTATATTCATTTCCTACTGCTGGTTTTACTTGCACGTCTAATTTTGGTCCATAGAAGGCTGCTTCTCCTATTTTTTCTACATAGTCTATTCCTATATCGTTTAATACTTGTCTTAAAGTATCTTCTGCATGGTTCCACATTTCATCATCTGGGAAGTATTTTACTTTATCTTTTGGATCTCTTAAAGATAGTTCAAAATGATAGTCTGTGATATTTAGTTCTTTGTATACTTCTAATATTAAGTCTACAACAGCCTTAAATTCAGATTCTATTTGCTCTGTTGTTACAAATAAGTGAGCATCATTTTGGCAGAAAGTTCTTACTCTTTCAATTCCTTTTAAAGTTCCACTTGCTTCAAATCTACAATCTCTTGCTACTTCTCCAATACGAATTGGTAAATCTCTATAAGAATGAATGTCATTTGCATAAATCATCATGTGATGTGGGCAGTTCATTGGGCGAAGTACAAATTCTTCTCCTTCTACTTCCATTTTAGGGAACATTCCATCTTTATAATGGTCCCAATGTCCTGAAGTTTTATATAAATCTACAGTTGCAAGTGGTGGAGTTAGAACGTGTTTATATCCAAGTTTCTTTTCTTTTCCTTTTATATAATTTTCTAATAATTCCCACACAATATAGCCATTTGGCAAGTACATAGGAAGTCCTTTTCCTACTAAATCGTGTGTCATGAAAATTCCTAGTTCTTTTCCTAGTTTTCTGTGATCTCTTTGTTTTGCTTCTTCTAATTTTTGTAGATACTCTTCAAGTTCGCTTGCCTTTGGGAATGAAATTCCATACACTCTTTGAAGTGTTTTATTTTTTGAATCTCCTCTCCAATATGCAGATGACATAGAAGTTAGTTTAATAGCTTTTACTTTTCCTGTACTTGGAAGATGTGGACCACGGCATAAGTCTACAAATTCTCCTTGTTTATAGAAAGAAATAATTTCTCCTTCTGGTAAGTCTCTAATTAGTTCTACTTTATATGGTTCTTTTCTTTCTTCCATAAGTTTGATTGCTTCTTCTCTTGGAAGTTCAAATCTTTCAATTACCAAATCTTCTTTGATAATGTTTTTCATTTCTTCTTCTAATTTGCTAATGTCTTCTTCTGTAAATGGTTTTTCTACATCAAAATCATAATAGAAACCATTTTCAATTGCTGGTCCTATTGTTAATTTGTAATCTGGAAATAGTCTTTTTACTGCTTGTGCTAAAATATGAGAGGTTGTATGCCAATACATCTTTTCCTCTACTTCCATTGTTTTTCCACCGTCTAATTTAATTTTGAACATTTTAAATTCCTCCTTTTTTATTTAACTATTTATTTTTTTCAAACAACGCCTTATTTTTTTACGTTAAATGATAAGTTAATTTTTATATAAAAAAGCACCTCCTAGGCACTTTTACTACAATACCTAGGGGTGCTTTGTATTTGCACGGTTCCACCCTATTTTTAACTTCATTTATGCTTTTAACGCAAATCGCCTACGTCTAGTTTTTACTAGAAACAATGAGGTAGTTTTTCAAATATGTTTGCTTAAGTTTGCTTTCAGCTTATAACAAACTCTCTCTTTTTAAGTAACCTTTATTTTACTTTGTCTCATTTTTGTTTTTTATTTATTGATTATATTATATCTTTTATTTTTTGTTTTATTTATTTGACTATATTGTATCTTTTATTTTTTGTTTTTTCATTATATTGTGTTTTTTTCAATGCATTTTTATAATAGCATTTTTTTGCTTGTCTGTCAATTCCCATTGGCCTTAAATTTAAACATTTTATTTTCTTTGCGTTACATTTCCCTTAAATTTAAATTTTTTTATTCATTTACGATAATGCTTTAAATTTAAAGTTTTATTTTATACTTATTAATTCATCATTCTATCTACTTGGTTTATAGTAGATTGCAATGCTTCTTGCTCATTTTGTCTTTCTTGTTCATATTCTTGAGCTCCTTGTTGTGCATTTTCAAATATGCCTTGAATTTCATCTTTCCAACCAATTGCTTGTTTCTTTTCTTCAAATACAGTTGCTATTCTTTGTCCAATACTTTCTAATAATGGTAATAATTGTTCTGTTGTATAATTATTTAAAACAGCACAATTTGAATTTGTTAATTCAACTATATCTGTCATTTTCCCTTGGAAAGTCATTTCTTGGTTATAATAAACTGCGCCATTTACTTCCCCATTTTCACTAAAAACAACTTCTACATTCGTACTAATTGCTTGTTCTTGTGCACTTCCTAAGTTTTCTACATATATTTGCATTTCTATAATATCATTTAAATTTATTATAATATTATTAGTTGTTTCGTTACCATTTCTAGTTTCGTTTTGCTCATATACTATTTTCATATCTGTACTTAAATTTTCCATAGATATATGGCGTTTTACTGTACTTTCTTGTGTTTCACCATAAATAGTATATTTTATTTCATTATTTATAATGATTTCTGTAGTAATCACTTTTCCGTTATCTACATATATAGCAATGCTAATTCCTTCATTTGACAAAGAAGTTTGATTGCTTATTTGATTAATTTGTTTTTGAATCTCATTAGTTAGGTTATTTACTTGTGTATAACTTTCGTCTAATCCTAATAATTTTGCTTTTGTTGCAAGAAAATTTAATGTAATACTATCTTGTTGTAATGTTTGTAATAAGGCAATTTGAAGTGTTTTTAACTCTTCTCCGCTTAAATTTAAACGATAAGCAGTGGTTTGATAAGTTACACTTTCTTTACTAATTGTTAAGTCAGGATCTTTTGAAAAATTGTCTTTATTAATATTTTGTATTAGAGCATTTACATAGGTATCTTTGATATGTGCTTTTTCTTCTTCAGTTATAGAAAGTAGTTGGCTCATATCCATTCCTTCTATTGTATTAGGAATGGTAGAAGTGTCTGTTATTCCTAGTTTTTGCATTAAAACTTTCAAATTGTCGTTTTCTATTCCTAGAAATGCAGTTATAATTTCATTTGATTTTAAAGCATAAATATTATTGCTATGTGCATATTCTAAAGTGAATAAATCTGAATTTTGATGGCTCAAAATTGCTTTTGTATAAGCCTTTTCTTCTGTTTTATTTACATTTGATGTTATATTTAATTGCATATTTCCTAAAATTTGACTATTACTATCTGTGTTCCCATTTGCTGGTTCATACGTTAGTTTTCCTGTTACTTGATATGGCATTGATTCTTTTAAGTTTTCAATTTCTGCCATTTGTGTATTTTCTACAGTTTGAAAGTTTTCTAATACTTGTCCTATATATTTAAAGAATAAACTTTGATTAGAATGAAATAAATCTGTTGTTGCATATACTAAAAAGCCTCCTGCTGCTAAAACAACAATACACAAAATAATAATTACTGTAATAATTATTCCTTTTTTTCCTCCACGATTCATTTTAATTTCCTCCTTTGATTTTATTTCTTTGTTTTAATGCTTCATATATTACAATGCCCGCTGATACAGAGGCATTTAGTGATGTTATTTTTCCCCTCATTGGAATTTTTACTAGAAAATCGCAATTTTCTTTTACCAGCCTACTTATTCCAAATCCTTCGCTTCCAATTACAATTGCAATAGGACCGCTTGTAGTCTTGTTCATCATAATTTGTTTGTGTGTTCATATCTGTTCCACATATCCATAAGCCTTTTTCTTTTAAGTAGTTAATGGTTTCATTTAAATTATTTACTCTTGCTATTTTCATATGTTCTACAGCACCTGCTGAAACTTTGCTAACAGTGCTATTCACTGCTGCTGCCCTTCTTTTTGGAATAATTATACCATGCACACCTGCTGTTTCTGCAGTTCTAATAATTGAGCCTAAATTATGCACATCTTCGATTCCATCTAGTATTATGATAAATGAATCTTCATTTCTTTTTTTTGCTTCTTCTAGAATATCGTCTACTTCTACATATTCAAATGGTGGAACTATAGCAATAACTCCTTGGTAGTTTTCTGTTTGTGCCATTTGTCTTAGTTTGTTTTTATCTACCTCAGATACCAAAACTTTCTTTTCTTTTGCCATTGCTATAATTTTATAAATTGAGCCATGCTTTTCGCCTACTTGCACATAAATTTTATTGATATCTCTGCCAGATTCTAATAGTTCCAGTACAGCATTTCTGCCTTCTACTTGGTTTTCGTCTATTTCTTTGTTTTGCATTAAAAGTTTTCCTTTCTTTTTCTATTTTTTACTTCTTTACTCATTATTTACTTTTATGGAAATATATGTTATAATATATTTATATTAAATATAAAAGGAGGTTCTCTTATGCGGAGACTAGGTGAATTTATCATTAACATTCTTGCTACAATCGTTTTACTTATAGGGCTAGAAACACCAACAAGTACAACTACGTTTATAATTTTCATGATTTCTTATTTTTTAATGCGTAGTATTTTTCAATCTTTAGGTGCTGCCTTCGATAAAAATGTCATTACAATTTCTAAAAAATTAAATATTTTTTTTACTTTTTTAAGTTACATTAGTTTTATTTGCTTATTGTTTGTACCTATCTTCATCGGCATTAACATCGCTTTTAGTATTGTCATTGGATTTGTAGCAATTTTGACAAATTGTTTTAATTCATTACTTGATTCTGTGGATATTCCATATTATCTGTAATCTCCTCAGCGGCATTCATTGAATATGAATGCCGCTTTTCTATTCTTCATCTAATTTAAGTACACTCAAGAACGCTTCCTGTGGTATTTCTACATTTCCTATTTGACGCATTTTCTTCTTTCCTTTTTTCTGCTTTTCAAGCAACTTTTTCTTTCTTGTAATGTCTCCACCATAGCATTTTGCAAGTACGTCTTTTCGCATAGCAGAAATGGTTTCTCTTGCAATAATTTTTCCGCCAATAACTGCCTGAAGTGGAATTGCAAATAATTGTCTTGGAATTGCTGTTTTTAATTTTTCTATCATTTTTTTGCCACGTTCATAGCTAGAATCTTTATGAACAATAAAAGATAGTGCGTCTACTCCTTCACCATTTACCCAAATATCTAGTTTTACTAAATCAGAGCGTCTATAATCTTTTACTTCATAATCAAAAGAAGCATAGCCTTTTGTTCTTGATTTTAATTGGTCAAAGAAATCATAAATAATTTCATTTAAAGGCATTTCATAAGTAATGGTAACTCTGTTTTCATCTAAATATTTCATATCAATATAAATGCCACGTCTATTTTGACAAATTTCCATAATATTTCCTACATAATCTTTTGGTGTTAAAATTTCGGCTGTTACATAAGGTTCTTCCATATAAGAAATTTCATTTGGCGCTGGCAAATCTGATGGATTATATAATTCTACCATAGTTCCATCTGTTTTATACACTTTATAAATAACTGATGGAGAAGTTGTAATTAGGCTTAAGTCAAACTCTCTTTCTAATCTTTCTTCTATAATTTCTAAATGAAGCAAGCCTAAAAAACCACAGCGGAAGCCAAAACCTAATGCGTTAGAAGTTTCCGCTTCATACTCTAAGGCGGCATCATTTAATTTCAATTTTTCTAAGGCTACTTTCAAGTTTTCATAATCGCTACCGTCCATTGGGTATAAACCACAATAAACCATAGGATTTACCTTTTTATATCCTGGAAGTGGTGCTAGAGCTGGATTCTGTTTTAATGTAATAGTATCTCCAACACGAAGGTCAGATAAACTCTTAATGCTTGCTGCAATATAGCCAACTTCTCCTGCCTCTAAGCAATTACATGGTTCATACTGGCCCGGTTCAAAATGTCCTACTTCTGTTACAGTAAAAGTTTTTCCTGATGCCATAAGCATAATTTCGTCTCCTACTTTTACCATTCCATCTTTTACCCTTACATAAGCAATAGCACCTTTATAGTCATTGTATAAAGAATCAAAAATAAGGCAAGTTAAAGGCTTATTTTCATCTCCTGTTGGTGCAGGAAGATCAGTTACAATTCTTTCTAAAACTTGGTCTACATTTAGCCCAGATTTTGCTGAAATGCAAGGAGCATCTATGGCAGGAATGCCTATAATATCTTCAATTTCCTTTTTTACTTCATCTGGTCTTGCATTTGGTAAATCTATTTTATTTATAACTGGTAAAATTTCCAAGTTATTATCTAACGCTAAATATACATTGGCAAGGGTTTGCGCTTCAACCCCTTGGCTACTATCTACAACTAAAATAGCCCCATCGCAAGCTGCTAAACTTCTAGAAACTTCATAATTGAAATCTACATGACCTGGGGTATCTATTAAATTTAATTCATATTCTTTTCCATCTTTTGCTACATATTTCATACGAACGGCTTGAGATTTAATGGTAATTCCTCTTTCACGTTCAATATCCATATTATCTAACACTTGCTCTTCCATTTCACGTTTAGAAAGCACACCTGTCATTTCTATTAAGCGGTCTGCTAGCGTTGATTTTCCATGGTCTATATGTGCAATAATACTAAAATTTCTAATTCTTTCTTTTCTGTCTTCCACAATTTTCTCCATTATTATAGTCTTCTAATCTATTGTACCATACAGATTTTTGAAAAGCAAGAAATTTTAATAACTAAGTTATTTTAATCTATGGTCTTTGCTATAAATAGTTTTTATAATAAAATAATAAAAAGGGGTGTCCCCATCGTTCCAAAATGGAACGAAAAGGGGCGTCCCTCCTGCTTTATTTTTCTATTTTAACCAAAATCCTTCCTTTTTTCGTATTTCCTATTACTTCTTTTATGAAAAATCTTCCTTTTCCACGTATGGTAATTCTGTCGTTTGGTTTTATTTCTTTTGCTTGCTTTGTTACTTGTTCATGATTTATAAATATTCTTTCTTGCTCTAGAAGTTCCAATGCTTTGCTTCTGGAGCATTTTGCAAGTTCTGCTACAATATTATCTAATCTCATAGAAGAAACCGTTATGGTAAATTCTTCTTTTTTTATTTCTACTTTTCTAATTTCTTGTAAAGGAACTTCTTCTATTTTTGCTTTTTGAAATCTAGTTAAAGTTGGTAAATTTGCTAGTAAAAAGGATAAACTATCGTAATGTACTAAAATGTCTGCTCCTTTTTCATCTACTAAAATATCTCCAACCATTTCTCGTTTTATTCCTAATTTTATAATTGCTCCTAAATAATTTCTGTGTTCGTATTTTCCTTCCATTTCATTTGGAAGCGTAATACGTATAACTTTTATCCACTCATTAAAATTGATTTTTTCTTGCTTAATTAGTGGTTCTAATTTATCTGGATAGAATAAAAGCATTGCTCGTTCTGCTGTTTCATAACCGCCTAGTAGAACATAGTTGGTTTGTTTTTGTAAGTTTAAAAATTTTATTACTAATTGCTGCTGCATTTCGTCTAAGAAATGTGTTACTTGCACTTGATTTCTTAATTTGCAGAATTCTATTTTATCCATTATTTTTGATAAAATTAACTTTTCTTCTGGCTTTTTATATTGATTTAATATATTTTTATCCATGCTTTCCTCTTTTTTATTGATTTAATATACTTTTATCCATGCTTTCCTCTTTTTTATTGATTTAATATATTTTTATCTATGCTTTCCTCTTTTATATTGATTTAATATACTTTTATCCATGCTTTCCTCTTTTTATTTTTATAATGGTACTTTGCTACTGTTTTTTGTATTGTTTATTTTGGAAATTTTAACCTCCGTCCCAAAAATTTCTAAAAATTTTTAACTATACTTTCTACATCTAAGCCATATAATTTTTCTAATTCTTCTACTTTTCCGTGTTCTATAAAAGAGTCTTTCCAGCCAAAACTCTTGCATTGCACATCTTTCAATCCATTTTTTATTAGTATATGTTCTACATGCGAAGCAAGGCCTCCTGTTAGAATATTGTCTTCTATTGTAATGACTTTTTTTGTTTTTTGTATTGATTTTAAAATAGTTGCTTCATCTAGTGGTTTTAAAAAGCGAACGTTAATTACTTCTGCTTTTATTTGCTTCTTTTCTAGTTCTTTTGCTACTTCTATGGCTCTTCCTACCATTTTGCCAAGCGCTAAGATTGTAATGTCTTCTCCTTCTTGCAAAATTTCTGCTTTTCCTAGTTCTATTTTTTCATGTTTTTCAAATGTTTCTTGCTGTCCACCTCTTGGATAGCGAATAACAACTGGCTTTCCGTAATTTAACTGCAAATGAAAGCATTTCTTCTAATTCTTGAAAATCTTTTGGTGCCATAATAGTAAGGTTTGGAATGATAGAAAAGAAGGATAAATCAAAAATTCCTTGATGAGTTTCTCCATCTTGCCCTACTATGCCTGCTCTATCTACACACATTACTACTTGTAAATTTTGAAGACAGATATCATGAATTACTTGGTCATAGGCTCTTTGATAAAAAGATGAATATATTGGTACTACTGGTATGTAGCCTTCTTTTGCCATTCCTGCTGCCATGGTAAGAGCATGCTGTTCTGCAATTCCTACATCAAAGAAGCGTTCTGGAAAGGTTTGTTTAAATTTTGTAAGTCCTGTGCCATCTGCCATGGCTGCTGTAATTGCTACTATTTTTTCTTCTTTTTTGGCAAGTTCTACTAATGCTTCACCAAATACAGCCGAGTAATCTTTTTGCTTTTCTTTTTTTGGCTTTCCTGTTTCTTTTTCAAAACTTGCTGTAGCATGGAATTCATCTGGATTTTCTTCTGCTGGTTTGTAGCCTTTTCCTTTTTTGGTTATAATATGAACTACTACTGGCTCTTTTTCTTTTTTAGCTAAGTTTAAAATCCACTCTACTCTTTCTATGTCGTGTCCATCTACTGGCCCTAAATATTTAAAGCCTAAGTCTTCAAAGAACATATTAGGAAGCATTAATTGCTTTAGACTATATTTTACTTTTCTTGCAAGTTTTATTACAAATGGTCCAAATTTTGGTACATGCTCTAAGATTTTTCTAATAAAATTATTTGATTTTCTATAAAAACGTTTGGTACGAATTCTTGTTAAAAAACGTGAAATTCCTCCTACGTTTTTTGAAATGCTCATTTCATTATCATTTAAAACAACTATTAACCTTGTTTTGCTGTTTCCTGCATCATCTAGTGCTTCTAATGCCATTCCACCTGTTAGAGCTCCATCTCCAATAACTGCTATAACATGATTGTCTTTTTTTTGTAAATCGCGCGCTCTTGCCATTCCTAAGGCTGCTGAGATGGACGTACTGCTATGCCCTGTGTCGAAACAATCATATTCAGATTCTTTGGTTTTTGGAAAGCCTGCAATTCCGCCTAGTTGTCTTAAGGTAGACATTTTTTCTCTTCTACCTGTTAAAATTTTATGGACATAGGTTTGATGTCCAACGTCCCATACTATTCTATCTTGTGGAGTATTAAATACACTATGAAGTGCAATTGTAAGTTCAACTACTCCTAAATTTGATGCCAAGTGTCCTCCTGTTTTTGAGACAGTATCTATAATTTCTTCTCTTATTTCTTGGGCTAGTTGCTCTTTTTGCTTATCTGTTAATTTTTTTATGTCACTTGTTTCTTTTATTTGATCTAATATTTTTATATTATTTTCTTGATTTGATATTTTTATTTCTTTTGTATCTTCTACTTTTTCTAATATTTCTTCTTGTGATGCTATTTGATTGGAATTTTTCATTATGAATTAACATCTCCTCTTTTTTATTTGCTTTACTATATTATCACATTTTTTTATTTTTTTCTACTAAATATTACAATTTTATATCATTTTTGTAATTTACTTGAAAATAGAGGTAATTTGTACTATAATCCCAAATTTGACAGTTAAGCGGTACAAATGTTGATATACTAACATTTGTACCGCTTTTAGAATGCGTAATG